>CAIYTF010000153.1 GCA_903929035.1 uncultured Ignavibacteriales bacterium | reverse complement strand
TTTTCGCTTTCCTATTTTTTCTTTTTTCCGAATAATCATCATTTATTACCCAATTTAACTCTTTTTGGCTGCTTTTCATAGCAGAATATTCCTATAAATTATTACATCCTCATATCTTATCCTTTCTCGTGCAGGCACTATTTAGGCACTTGCCGACAATTTGTTTTACCCCGCCGCGTAAATTTTTAAGCATATTTTAATAATCACTTAAAGTTCTCTTTAAGCTCCTCGAAGTATATTTGATACACGATTAATTAACATTAGGGGGTTTCCGGTAACTTAAGAATACCCGCGTGTATCAGGGTAAGTCCGTCAGATTTGACGCGTTATCAGAACCCCCACAATTTATAACTTAGGAGTACAAAATGGTTATTAGATATTTAATTCTCACGTTCATTATATTTTCAATGAATTCGCTGCCTTTGTTGGCAATTCAACCTGCCGCAAAAACAATCGAAAACCTGAAAGCAGCGTTTATCGGCGAGACAACAGCAAGCGCGAAATATGATGCCTTTGCAAAAAAAGCCAAGAAAGAAGGTTACGTTAAAATAGCTGTTTTATTTGAAGCCGCTTCTAAATCCGAAAAGATTCACGCGAATAATCATAAAGCGGTTTTAGAACAATTGGGAGAAAAAGTTGAAGCACTCAATCCCAAGTTTGATGTCAAATCAACAAAAGAAAATTTAGAGGATGCCATCGCGGGTGAATCTTATGAAGTTGCAACGATGTATCCTGAATTTTTAAAGGCATCTAACGAAGGAGGAGTTAATTTGGCTTCAATTTCCTTTAATTATGCTTATCAAACTGAACAGAAACATAAAGTATTTTACAAAAACGCCTTAGATAAACTGAACGGGAAAATGGAGAATGAGCTTGCAGCGAAATATTTTATTTGTTCAACTTGCGGTAATACGTATGATTCCCAGGCTCCGAAACGCTGCGGAATTTCTATGACTCAGAGTGACCGATTTATAACTGTTAACTAATTATTATCAATCCACAAAAAAATAAAGGAATACTATTATGAAATGCCCTCATTGCGATATTGAACTTCTCCTTGGAGAAAAAACAGGAATTGAAATTGATTACTGCCCTAAATGCCGCGGTATCTGGTTAGATCGAGGTGAATTAGAAAAGATAATCGAGCGAGCTAATGAATATTTTTCACAGGCAAAGCAGCCCGGTTACAGGAGCGACTCTCATCATAACGATGACTATTATGAAGATAGAAAACATCACGATAAAGATGAACATCATTACGGCAGCGATCATAACGATATGAGAAATCACGGCTACAAGAAAAAAAGTTTCTTGGGAGACCTTTTTGATTTTTAACCAATAACTCGCGTTACGCGATTAAAGTGTCTGATACCAAACCGACAACAAGTTGAATAGTATGCCGATAGAAAGGCTTGAGGCGATACTCCAAAGGAGTAAAATTTGAATAACCGTGAGCGAGTGCCGCGAAGCGGCGCGATGCTCACGGAAAACGTCACAATACTGTTCCCTGCAAGGGGGACAACCAAAATCCGGTGTAATCAGTAACTTTTGGGCGATAGTGAGTGGTAAGTTCGCCTCCTGCGGAGACGAGAGAGCGGGCTCCGCGCATTTTTACCGTGAGCATTGCACCGCTTCGCGGCACTTGCTCACGGTTATTCAAATTGAACTCTTTCAGAGTTCTCGGAATAATAAGTTGATTTAATCTAACTTGTTATCAGTTTGATATCAGACAACTATTTATGAAACATTAATGGATGACACGAAATGAAAAACTTTGATTTGGAACACTATGCAGGCTTAAACGATTTGGAAGCCGCGGAAAAACTGAAGGCAGACGGATATAATGAATTACCGACTTCAAAAAAAAGAAGTGTCTTTAGGATAGCAATTGAAGTAGTAAAAGAACCAATGTTTCTTCTTCTTGTTCTATGCGGTGTTATGTATTTGCTATTGGGCGATATAAATGAAGCGTTGCTGCTGCTTGGATTTGTATTTGTAATAATGGGTATCACTTTTGTACAGGAACAAAAAACCGAACGGGCATTAGAAGCTTTACGCGATTTATCCAGTCCTCGCGCGTTGGTAATGAGAGGCGGTAAACAAATCCGGATTCCGGGACGTGAAGTTGTTCGCGGTGACACTATTGTACTGTCAGAAGGTGATAGAGTTCCTGCAGACGCGATTGTTCTTCAATCAATAAATTTAAGTGCCGATGAATCTTTACTAACGGGCGAATCCGTGGCTGCGCGAAAATCTATATGGAATAAATCCAAAGATGAAGCCTTCGAAATCGGAATACCCGGAGGGGATGATCTTCCGTTTGTATATTCGGGCAGTATGATTGTGCAAGGACAAGGAATTGCCGTGGTTGTTGGTACCGGCATAAGTACAGAAATCGGGAAAATCGGTGTTGCTTTAAGGTCGGTGGAGATAGAAGAAACCCTATTAAAAAAGGAAACAGGAAGATTAGTTAGAAACCTTGCAATCGCGGGCGGAGTATTATGCTTGATAGTAATTCTGATTTTTGGTTTTGTAAGATTTGATTGGATACAAGGTTTTCTCGCGGGTTTAACTTTAGCTATGGCTATTTTGCCGGAAGAGTTTCCTGTTGTTTTGACAATATATCTGGCACTTGGGGCTTGGCGTCTTTCTAAAAAAAATGTCTTGGCAAGAAGAATTCCTGTTGTAGAAACGCTTGGTGCCGCGACGGTTTTATGCGTAGATAAAACCGGTACCCTGACGATGAATCAAATGGGCATTTCCGAAATTTATGCTAATGGTAATAACCTGAAAATAAATGAAGAGAGTAATGAATCAATTCCGGAAAATTTTCACGAATTGATAGAATATGGTATTCTCGCGAGCCGCGAAGAGCCTTTTGATCCTATGGAAAAAGCCTTAAAAAAATTAGGCGAATTAAAACTAAGCGGTACTGAACACATTCACATCGATTGGCAGTTGGTTGAGGAATATCCTTTATCGAAAGAATTGCTGGCTATGTCCAATGTATGGAAGTCTGAAAGTACAAATAAATTAATCATATCCGCGAAAGGTGCCCCTGAAGCAATACTTGATCTATGCCACCTTTCCGGTGGGAAAATAAAAGAATTATCGCGTGCTGTTGATACAATGAGCAGTAATGGTCTTCGTGTAATCGGTGTCGCGCAGTCTTCAATCCCGATTGAAGAACTTCCGGATAACCAGCACGATTTTGATTTTAGATTTATCGGGTTCGTAGGATTTGCCGATCCGGTTCGCGCGACTGTTCCGGAGGCTATTAAGGAATGCTATAAAGCAGGGATAAGAGTAATAATGATTACCGGCGATCATCCCGGTACGGCTCAGAGCATCGGGAAACAAATAGGGCTGAACAACTATGAAAAATTCATTACAGGGCCGGAACTTAATCTAATGACGGACAATGAATTAGAAAAGAGAATCAGGGATATTAATATTTTTTGCAGGGTGGTACCGGAGCAAAAAATGAAATTAGTGAACGCGCTAAAAGCTGACAATGAAATTGTGGCTATGACCGGCGATGGCGTAAATGATGCTCCCGCGCTAAAATCCGCGCATATAGGAATAGCAATGGGCGGAAGAGGTACAGATGTTGCACGTGAATCGGCTTCGCTTGTACTTCTTGATGACGATTTTAATTCAATTGTAGGGGCTGTCAAAATGGGAAGGAGAATTTTCGATAACCTTAAAAAAGCGATGTCCTATATTTTTTCTATTCACGTTCCCATAGCGGGATTATCGCTGCTTCCACTGCTGATTAATAAGGATTTAATACTTTTCCCTATTCATATTGTCTTTCTTCAATTGATTATAGACCCCGCTTGTTCGGTTGTGTTTGAAGCCGAAAAAGAAGAAGCGGATTTACTAAGGCGCAAACCTCGGAATGTCAAAGAGCGGCTGTTTGGCAAATCGAATGTATTAATTTGTCTGCTTCAAGGCTTTGGTGTTCTTATAGCCTGTTCCATCCCTTATTATTTTGGAATTGAAATAATCAATGATCAGTCCAAAGCGCGCGCTATGGCGTTTACAACTCTTATCATTGCCAATGTCTGTCTTATTTCAACCAACCGTTCATTGACTGAAAGCATTTTTACAATATTAAAGGAAAAGAATACGGCATTTTATTTTGTTCTAACCGGCGCGGTAATATTTTTAGGTATAGCTTTGTATGTTCCGGCGGTTCGGGAATTATTTAAGTTTAGTTACCTGCATTTGAATGATGTTATGATGTGTTTGGCTGCCGGAATGTTAAGTATATCGTGGTTCGAGTTGTATAAGTTCATTAAAAGAAAACAATTAATAGCAGGCTGATTATGGAAGCTCATCTATATAAAAGAATACTGTCTTCATTTTTTTTACTAATTTCGAGTTTGTTGATAGCTGCTGCTGAAACTGACGACATATCGAAGCCATCGAATGAAGGAATATTAACTTCTCTTTTATTCGTAATTACCTCGTATTGCTCTTTTTTTATGAAGTTCTACAAGTGCCTTGTCTGCATATTAATAGCAGGAGAACTCTTGGTTATATATTGTTTCATTAGTTCACTCGCGATTGGAAATGTAAATGCCGTAATTTTAGCTGCTTCAGCCGGCTTACTCGGTTTAACATCCTATTTTATAGTTCGTTGGTACAAGGATGATTTTAATATACAAGGGATAAATTAGAAATAACTTATACCCGATAAGGTCTGAATGGAATAATTCCATTAGGAGCAATAATAGTGTTGAATATCTTTACACGGCACTGTTTAATATTTCAACACCTCTAATACCGCATTTTCAGTCCAAAAACTAACAATTAATAATTATGATTAATTATTCAACAGTTTGACTGTTGAATAACTCAACACTCCGAATATTCACATAAATAGGTAAAATCATCGTAACATATTATAAAAGGGTATGTTATGCTACTGCAAAATATCTGGCACATCGTTTGCTACATAAAATGTAAACAATTTGATATTTAATTTATTAATAACATATTCTAACGGAGACTAAAATGGTACTTATACTTGGTGTTTTAACGTTTATCGCTTTTCTGCTTGTTGATTATTTTGTGCTGAAATCACGAAAAAAAGAGCATTCTGCATTTGCAAGTTTCTCGGTTTTCAATAAAGCAAGTTTGGCTATTCCCGTTCAATATCTGCTTTCAAAAGGGCATATTTGGATGAGTGCAGCCGGCAAAGAAGTTTACAAGCTCGGCATCGATGAGTTTATTGTAAAATCTTTCAAACGTATTCAATTAATAAATGTAGTTCCGGCTGGAACTGAAGTTAAAAAAGGCGATGTGATTTTCGCCGGTAAAGTTGGCTCCAATATTATGAACTTTCGTTCACCTGTTGATGGTGTTGTTACTGTTCTTAATAATGATATAATAGGCAAGAATATTCAAGATACTTATACAAATGACTGGAGTTTACAGATAAAAGTGGCGGAAAATGCAATGTCTGCTTCAGAGTTCACAACCCGTGAAAAAGCATCGCGCTGGCTTGATACAGAATTCAAGAGATTCAAAGATTTTCTTTCTATCCATACTGCCGACCCTGAACTAGCAGGTTTGACAATGGCTGATGGCGGCAATATAGTTGAAGGAGTTGCAGGTAATTTCAATGCACAGACTCTTACTGCTTTTGAACAAGAATTTCTTTCATACTAATAGATAAAGATGAAACTTATTCTGATATAAAAGTAATAAATAATATAGCAAACCGGTAAGTGAACAACGTGAACTTTGAAAATCTTAAATGCGTGTGGATGTCTTCCGGAGTTGTTGAATACAAACTCTGTGATCTAAACTTTGATTGTGACCAATGTACATTCGACAAAGCACTGTGGCAGCGGACAAAATCATCCGAGGCAGCAGCGTTAACACGTGAGGACAGGGGCATTGTTGCTAAGCTGAAAGATACTATCCGCGAGGATGATAGAAGGAACGATGTCCTGCTCTTGCCCAATCAACTGATGGTAAGAAAACTTTATAAAAATACTTATTTCGCGGGAATAACAACATTTTTGGGACAGTGTCTTGAGCCTTTGAACTCAGTGGAAATAAATATTGAAAAAGGAGCGATACCCAGCGGCACTCCCGCCGTACATATTAAAAAAGGTGACCGCTTATGGCATTTGAGTTTTCCTTTTGACATCTATGTACTTGCAGATATGTCCGGCAAAAAAGAAAACAATTCCGGGCGAGGATGGATTGGAATGTTTGAAGCAGAAGAAAAAGATGTTGAAGCAGCGGCAATCACAGGTAGAAAATATCTTGCCGGAGCACGCGAACAATTAGAGAACCTTGCAGTGCAATGCAGCCGCGATGACGCGGGGGTAACTATGCAAGACGGCGGGAAAATGATTTCATCATTGTATGAATTGCTCGGCTGCGAAAAATTTAATATGTTTATTATTAAAATTACAGGAACAAAAAAGTAATTCCAAACCGATAATAAGCTGAATACTATTAACCTGAGAAAAGGCACGTATTGTTTTATGATTATCTTGTTATCGGTTTGGTATTAAATGTTTTCAAAGTCTTCGTCAAAGAAAATGTTGCCTGTGTTTAGTATCAAGCAGGGGTCAAGTATTTTTTTGATTTTTGCCATTGCTTTTATTGTCGCGGACGAATATTGCAGCCGGAAATAATCCCGCTTAAATTTTCCGATCCCGTGTTCTCCCGAAACAGTGCCACCCAAGGCAACAGCCTTTATGCAGAGTTCTCTGTAGATAGTCTTTCCGGTTTCAAACTGTTGTTCGTTTAGCGGAAGAATATTCAAATGCAGATGGGAATTTCCAAAGTGACCATAATAAACATATAGCAGCCCCGCGTGTTCAACCATTGCCTTGCAGTATTGATAATAGCCGTGAAAATGTTCATCTGGTACCACTGTGTCGGTTCCTAATTTACGATAGTTTTTCTCAGCGACATACTCGTTTACCATATATGAAATACTATGCCGAAACTCCTGCATTTCGCGAAAGCTGCTTTCATCGAATGCAAACCATATAGCTTCTTCATTGGCATTATGCTTTTGCAAGTATATGCTTAGTTCATCGAGTAAATCAGATTCTGTTGAAACCACGTGAATATCCTGTTCAATCAGGACTGCTCCTTTGGCGGGAAGAGGTATTCGCGGAAATTTTTCAGAAAGAAAAGTAAGTGAATGTTCATCGAAGAACTCTAACGCGCGTAGGTGAATAGCAGTTTCTATATGTCGTGTTGAAAGTGATTTAAGTCCGGCAGCAAATTCAAAGGCATCGTTTTCCTTGTTGAAAAAAATAACTGCCGAGAACATTTTTTCAGGTTTCGGAAGAAGCTGCAATGTTAAGGACGTTATCACGCCAAGTGTTCCTTCCTGGCCAATGAACAGATCAACAGCATCCATATTCTCTTGAATGAAATATCCGGCGGCATTTTTTACTTTTGGCATTTCAAATTGAGGTAATGGCAGTGTTATTTTCTTTCCGCTTTGGCAGGTAAGGTGCAATTCATTTTGAACTGCAAAATTTTCGCCGCGCTTTAGGCAGAGTAACTCGCCGTCAGGGAGAATTATTTCTAATTCATTAACGTAATCTCTTGTTGATCCGTAACCATAGCTTCTCGCGCCTGAAGCATTTGTAGCTGCATTGCCGCCAATGAAACAGTTTTTTTCCGTGGGGTCGGGCGGATAGAATAATCCGTAAGATTGTGCATAGGTAATAATATCGGCAAGTATAACTCCGGGTGAAACGGTTAGTGTTTTATCTTTGCAGTTTATTTTACATACAGAGTTCAGTTTTTCCAATGAAAGAACGACACCGCCATTGGGAACACTTCCGCCGGTTACACCCGTGTGGCTTCCTGCAATGGTGACCGGCAGCGATTTTTGCTGGGCATCCTTGAGAAAGAGAGCAATTTCATTTGCTGATTCGGGGAAATACACGGCATCGCAGCTTCCTTGGAAATTGGAGGCATCGCGTAAGTAAGACTGAAAAGATTCAGGGTCTGTTTTAATTATCATATTAGCGGTAACAAATTATTTTACCGTTTCCTCGACCTCGTTATAAAATATATCAATTTCATTTTGGAGAGTAATTGTCTTGCCAAGTGATGTGACTATTTTACAGTAGGTTTGGATTTCCTCTAAACTGAGAGTTCTGCCTTTTCGGTCTTTCAGCCATTTTTCGCAAACTTGGTAACCGCCGATTTGGTATTTCCATACTTCTTCTTTTATGCCATCGAAATACTGCTCTTTGTTTATCCAAACTTTTTTATCGATGTAATTTAGTTTTTCTACTTTGTTGTTTCCGCCTGCGGGATATTTAGCAGCCGGTTTTTCTAATTCGGTTGATTTTAGCAAATGCAAATCGGCGAGCTGCCTGCCGAGCCTGCCAAGTTTAATGAACAGGTCGTGATTTTTTGTAAAAGGAACACGCGGGAAATCTATCTTTAGAAATTCAGAATATTTAGCGCGATAAATTGTACTGTATAGAACCGCGTAAACGTAGTAAAATATTTCCTCGGGCGCGGCTTCTTTCTTGAAGTTCTTTTTTAATTCCTCAAAGAGTTCCGGATTTATATTGGGTTTCTTTTCTCCGGGTTTACGTACTCCGAATAAATCGTGTTTGTCGGTATCCGGATAGATGTATAATGGAAATATGGATTCACCTCCTTTGTTATCTGAACGTATAACTCCATCACAGATCATCTTATCACAGATAAAAACATAATTACATAATTGATTTGACAACATTTGTCTTCTGGTAATAATACCAAAATTCTTTTCCAACATATGACGCATCACATCTTTTCGCGAGCGTTCTATCATATCATCGTGATAGAAAATCCATTGTACATCAAACGGGCGATAAAGTATTCGGGTAAATTTTTCCTGCCAATTTTCATCTTTTCGAAGTCTATTCCTTTTGTCCTTG
>CAIYTF010000152.1 GCA_903929035.1 uncultured Ignavibacteriales bacterium | reverse complement strand
TGTATTTTATCATATTTACCCGGATAACTTTCACTTTCAAAATAACCTGTCCGCTTTGCTTCTTCTCTCATTGGCTGCGTTACCTGTTCCTCGAAGCAGACAAACACGCCCAAATTTGCCTTTTGCCTTTCAATAACCTGAATAAACTCTCTCATATTTTTAACAGTTAGATTGCCGCTCTTAACCTCTATCAGAATAACCCCTTTTTTATCCTGTGTTAAATAGAAAGGCAAATATCCGTCAAAACCTCCATCCGCAGATTTCTTTGGATTGGTAACTCCGCCGAGCATAACTTCAATAATCCAATCTTGAAATCTAAATCTGCCATTGTCGGCTTCGCGAGCCAACATTTTAGCACCGTCAACATCTCTTGGAAATCCGGATACCTCAATACTTTCTCTAATTACTTTTGCTCTTGGTGCTGAATATGGATTAGTGAGTCTGTCTAAGATAAGTTTGATGGCTAAATGAGAAATGTCCACACCTATCCAATTTCTTTTCAGTCTTTGCGCCACGGCAATAGTTGTTCCGCAGCCGCAGAAGAAATCCGCGACCAAATCGCCTTTGTTGGAGCTTGCCTGGAGGATGCGTTCGAGTAATGCTTCGGGTTTTTGAGTGGGGTAGCCGAGACGTTCTTTTGCTTGGGAATTTATATAATTTATCTCCCATACATCTGGCGCGATTGTTTTAGATACCTCAATATTAACAATTCTTGCATAGTCATTTAGTTTCACTATCCCGTTTTTTACGGCTTCATTAACCTTATCCTGGTTATATACCAATAATTGGGGTTGTCTCCTCCCTTGAATGAGAACTGAATTCCTATCATAACCTTTCTCGTGTTTAACTTTTTGTCCTTCGGAAGGTTCTACATATATTTCATTCAGACTGAATTTTTCTGTCTTAGAATACCATAAAATAACATCGTGCATTTTTTGAAAAGTCTTGCTGGCTGCTGTCCATCTTCTATAAAACCATATTATTTCATTCCTGAAATTCTTAGTGCCAAATATTAAATCACAAACTATTTTCAAATAATGGCTCATAGTCGGGTCACAATGCAGATAAAAACTGCCGGTATCTTTTAGCACTTTATTAATATAGTAAATCCGAATTGCCATTGTTGCCAAATATGAAACAGTGCCTTTGGGAATTTTAATCAGATCCAAATTCGAGAGGAATCTATACAAATCCAGATCGAGAGACTGAATTTCGTTTATAGTATCGATATATGAAACATTACTCCAAGTATCCGAAAACGCCTCCTTTTGGGCTTTGGTGTCTTTCATATCTATCGATTCAAACAGGATGTTATAATCCCGTTTGGAATTAAACGGCGGGTCGATATAAACCAAATCAATAAACCCCTCCGCGTTTGCGCTATGCAAATCCTTCAATACCTTCAAACAGTCAGAGAAATACAGTTTATTCATTATTCAAATTCCAATCTTGGTTCATCCTCAACATAATCCAAATTCTTTGTAGCCGTCTTGAAGGCTTCTTGCCTGTAAGGCAAAGCAATTCCCCTGCCGTCCAATAAATCTTCAACCGTTAAAATCTGTATTTTATCATATTTACCCGGATAACTTTCACTTTCAAAATAACCTGTCCGCTTTGCTTCTTCTCTCATTGGCTGAGTTACCTGTTCCT
>CAIYTF010000151.1 GCA_903929035.1 uncultured Ignavibacteriales bacterium | reverse complement strand
CGAACTCATCATAAGCACTGTTAATCGAATTGTGAATTTTCTCATTTTTTTAACTCCATTATTTCTTTTATCCGTATTCTCGGTAAATATTTTAAAGCCAAGACGTATTTCACGTTGCGTACCATAAATGAGTCCACTCAAAAAAAGTATATTTTATGAAAAAATGTTTTTTTTGAGTTTTCCTATGATGGGACTTGGCGGAAGTCACATCTCTCCCGCCGCACCCAATTAGTAATGTCCAAGCTTTGCTTGGCACTCATTTCATCAATGTAAGCTTTTTAGATTCTGTTCTGTTTCCGGCTTTCAAGGTGTAAATATATACACCTGAAGAAAGCTTTGAACCATTGAACGTAACCTGATGATTTCCTGCTGCTCTTTCTTCATTGAGCAGTGTAGCAACTTCGCGTCCGAGAATATCTGTCACTTTAAGGCTGACCGCTGCTCTTTCGCTCAAGCTGAAACGAATGCTTGTTGCAGGGTTAAACGGATTCGGATAATTCTGGCTAAGAGAAAAGTTTAATGATGATTTGCTTTTATCATTCACATCGTTAATATGTGTATTTGTCGCGGTAAAGGAAAATAAATCACTCGGTTTAACTGGTTTCCAAGTATTTATTCGGACAATCGTTCCCGGCGTTGGCAGACTTTCAAGCACGTGAGTGGCAAGAGTTAGGTTAGAAATCGGATATTCCGTATTTTTATCCGTTGTTCGGCAATTAGGCATTCCCAACACGGGGTCAGTATATGATGCTGTATCTTGCCAAAAAAACATTTCTTCATAAATTGCTGAATCTTGCACTAATCTCTGTTTGTTTATATAAGAGCCTGACCATATTGAATCAATTACCCCTTTCCCTGTAATAGGGTCGCGTTGACCGGCACCCAATGCTAATGTATCAAAAACCTTTATATACATTCTTTTATTCTTTGTAATGTTCCAAGCCTGCAAAGGAACTCTGTTATATCCAACAGGATTTTGTTTGGTTATTATTGTTTTTAAAGGACTTTTATTACTAAAAGTATAGAATCCGCTGCCTCCGTTATCACCATTTGATGTGTCCGTAAATCGAATTTCATAATCATCCTCTCCTGCATTTAAATTCAAGTTTTGTATTGATGATACATTTCCAGCTATCGAGGCAAGCCACCAGCGGCGTGAGTTTGTCGTAGTTGAAGTTCCAAAAACATTGATCCCGCTTCTTGGAACCAGCGGAACAATATTCCCTGACGGTGTTACATATTTACCGCCATCTTTAACCATTACAACTTCTTTAATTTTGTCAGGTACTGAAGGATTTCCTACTTTAATATAAAAACCGTCAATAACCTTTGTGTTTAAAGAGAAATCAAATCCAGAAGCTGCATAAGATGAATTATTAATCACTTCAAATTCTTGGTTATGCAGTAAAGTGTCACCTGTTGTTATATCTCTAAGATTCCACATCAATGCGGAAGTAGTTCCATTCATAAACACTTCATAATTATGACCGGTTAATGCTGTAGGATCAAAAACCTTAACGGCAACAATGCAGTCGCTGCCTGCCTTCTTGGGTAAAATAATATCACCCGAATTATAACTAAAAGACTCTCCATCAGATAGTGATTGAGGTATAATAGTTATAGGTTTATGCTTTGTCATCAAAATTTTAGGACTGCTATTCGGGCAATATGCATAAGCAACAACACCAAAATAATATGGCGACCCATTACTAAATTGCATATTCGTGTATTGATCAACTGAATCCTCTATTGAGCGTCTTAAACCTGCATCATCACCATTAACAACTGGAAGTAATACAGTCTCGCCTTGTACTAACTGATAATCGAGAACTTTACCTACACCATTAGCTATATCGTAAGTAGCTAATAACTGAGGATTTGCTCCTGTTTCATCCTGATACTGGTAAATAAGATAACCTTCAAAGTTATAAGTAGTGTCAGTTAAACCCTTACCACCCAAAAACGGATCAAAGGCTTGATAAGATTCTGCATTTGCATCCCAATACAAATTAATTTTGCGGTCAAGTGCTGCAAATTTTACTTCAGGGAAAGGAGGCGGCTGAACTAAGTTAAAGTCCAAATTATAAGCTTTTTGTGCAGCATCATCCGCATCTTTTAGAGCTTTCACGCTGTTAATATTGCTTGTACCTTTAGCAAGGATAATTCCAACAACCACTTCCTGAGTATCACCGGGAGCAAAAGTGAAAGTTCCTGACGACATCAGCATACGCCTGTCACCGGGGGCTTGCCCGCCCGGCCAACCTGCTCCTTCGTACCAGCCTGTTCCGTTTACTGGGTCTCCGGGAAGACAAAATTGTACAGGTTTATTACCTCGTGTAGGGTCAACGAACTGGTTTCCCTGATAATCGTGACTTGTCATATACCAATACATTTGCTGCGAACCCGTAGGACCACCTAAATCCGGGTCTTTGTATTGAACAGGACCACTGTTTATATAGAAAGAAAACGATGTTAATGGAAGGTTTGTTTTTCCGTGAACCCATTTACCTCCAAATTTCGCACTGTCAGGAAGGTTCTTCTGAGTGATTATCGGATACTTTGCTATATCATAAGGAATTACAGGTCCCTGAAAAAAATCATACCCGGCAGCCGGAGGAGGCGTTCCATAGGTTGAACCTGCTCCCCCGCCATCATCGTTATCCCCATTATATACAAAGCCTAATGAACGAATTGTATCGCAGCCGACAAAATCATCATTTGCATCTCCTATGTCAGGATCAGACCATTGACCAAGCACCATATCACTGATGGTATTACTGCCTTTATTTATTAACCGGTATTTCTTGAAAACCATATTTCCCAAGTCACCGTTTCTATTAAAACCAAATATAGTACATTGAACTTCAATGCCCATTGGCTGGGTTCCGTAAAGGTTAGTTGTTCTTGCCGGATCACCATCGTTCATTACCATAAAATCTACTTCATCTCCAACAAACTGAGGTTTATCGATTCCTTTAGTATAGACTCCATCATTATTAACATCAACCCAAGGCGCACCTTGATTAACAGGCCATTCTTCATAGTCCTTTTTCAATTTATTTCTTTCCGTACCTGCAGGAAAAGTTTCCCACCCGCGCTTAATTTTATAGATTCTGTATTCAGGAAGAGACGGATCATCAGGAACACCATTTTTTATCATACCTGCCTGTAAACCCGCTTTATAGGTACTGCCGCCAACACGTATTTCTGTTGCTCCAACCCTGCCGCCAAAAACCAAACCATCTTCAAATATAGCTGTTTTTATCGAGCCTTTTGGCCAAAATAGTCCCGAAGAGCCTGTACCGGTATTGTTATACGAACCAATACCATTGTTATAAAATATCATATCAATTTGATTGATATCAATATGATCTCTCAAGTCATTCGATGTAATTTTAGAAAGCCCTTTTGTTTTAACGGGTTCATCTAATCTATACATTCCGAAAAACACAAGCGAACTCATCATAAGCACTGTTAAT
>CAIYTF010000150.1 GCA_903929035.1 uncultured Ignavibacteriales bacterium | reverse complement strand
GGACTTTAAGTCCTACCCTGTAGCTTTCGCAGAGGCGGTAATAGAGATATTTACGTTTGCCGTGCCTATCTTTTTTGACTATACTTTTTATAAACATATAATAAATATACAAACTAATATCCTTATATGCAAATGTGTTGGGGGAACACAGGCGCATTTCCACCTGTTTTCCAAAAATAAACCCGCTTTTTACTCTAAAAACTAAACTTCTCTTCTGAAAATAAATTATTTTTTACCACGTTTTTTTGCAAGTTGGGTTAAATGAAAAAGCCCCGAATTTACGTGAAATTCGAGGCTTTATCAGTACACCCGGAAGGAGTATAGTAATTACTTCTAAACACTCCTTATTTAGCTTTAACATACTATAAAATGTGCATTTATAGCGTTATTACAAGGTTTTGAGGATTAATAAGGCAAGATAAGATATAGTAAAGACAAGGGGAAAGTTTGCAAATAGTTTGCAAGTGGTTATATTTGCAAACTATTTAATAATATCCCTATTGGAAAGCTAATATGACTGTAAATTTCTATCCTAACAAATGCGCGAACGTCACAGAACAAGCTATAAGAGTTTTTATAAGGATTTCAAAAGAGAAAACCTTTATTTATAGCATCGGTGAACAGATTAATTACAAACTTTGGGATAAGGATAAACAGCGGGCAAAAAAAGCATATATTGGTTCTCCTGAATTAAATTATAAACTCGATACAATTAAAAACGGTATTACTCAAATCGTCAGGGAAATTGAAACGTCCGCGCTTCTCAAAAATGAGAATGTTTCTCTTGCCGCCATCAAAGATGCACTTGATAAATATTTCAACAAAAGCACAGATAAACCCAAAACAATATTTGACGCGCTTGATTTATGCTATAAAATCCGTTCTGATGACACTTCAAAGAGTTTCCTCGATAAGATTATCACTCTCAAAAACCATTTACTTGAATTTCAAGAAAAAGAGAAATACACGGTTTCATTTGAAACAATCAACTTGCTTTTTTACGACAAATTCCGCGCTTACCAGTGGAACGTGAAGAAGAATAGCAACACGACTACTTACGCTATGATTAAAATCTTGAAAATATTCCTCAACTGGTGCGTGGAACGGGGAATTACCTCCATAGTTGATATTAAGAAATTCAAAATCCACAGTGATAAAGTAGATACTGTTCATTTAACAGCTGATGAACTATTTACCCTGTTAAACCTTGACCTTTCCAATTCTCAAAGGTTATCGGATGTTAGAGATACCTTTTGCTTTTCCTGTTTAACCGGAGCACGCTTTTCCGATGTAACACGGTTACAATGGACTGACATAAAAGATAATATTTGGTATTTGAGGACTATCAAGACGGATGATATTTTAATGATCCCGCTTAATGGTTTCGCGGTTTCAATCATAGAGAAGCGCAAAGGTGAAAGCAAACCCTTGAAAGTTATAACAAACCAAAGAATGAATGACTACCTTAAAGAACTTTGTAAAGATGCGGGGATTGATGAACCAATAAAAGTTACTACCTACATCGGAGCGGAGAGGACAGAACAGGTATTCAAGAAATATGAGCTTATAGGCACTCATACAGCAAGACGCACGTTTATCACGCTAAGTCTTGAGAAAGGTATGTCCCCGGAAGTGGTGATGTCTATGACAGGGCATAAAGACTACCGGACATTTAAAAAATATATCAAGATTACAGATAAGGTGAAGCAAAACGAAATGAACCGTATTTGGACGGCTCCGCATTTGAAAGTAGTTGAGAAGTAATTTAGTTTATTATAGCTGTAAATAATTAAAAAGCCCTGAATTTCAGGGCTTTTTTCATAAATATCTAAAAAAAACTTTAGATTTCCTAAAAATACTGCAAAATCTGCACTATACACATAGATGGGAATATATTATTTTACCAATAAATGAAGATAAAATTATATAGATATGGAAAATAACACGGACGAATTCAGCTTTTTTGCTCCAGAAGCGTACCTGATTAAAAGCGGGGATGCTAAAAGCTATAAGTTCGGCGGCTGTTTTACCACCGAAGACAGAGATGTTGACGGCGAGATTCTCCTTTCCGATGGGATGGACTTGAACTCGTATTTTATGAACGGATGGGGAAAAATCAAATATGAACACCCTGATTACCTTGAAACTTTTATAGGCGCGCCTACCAAAGTTTGGAAAAAAGGGAACAAGAGTTTCTTTGAAGCTGAATTTTATCCTTTTCACGATATTCCCGAAGACAAGCTCAACACGCAGCAGAAAGCGGCTAAGGGAGCTTACGATTTATTAAAAAATACACGGGAATGGAACAGGCTGAATCCAACAGCACCGCAGCAAAAGGTCGGGTTTAGTGTCGAGGGCGAATGGCGTAAATCCGATAAAGACCCAAAAACAGGCATAATAAAGAAATCAAGAGTTGTAAACGTGGTATTAACAACTAAACCAAGAAATCGCGGCACGCACGCGGAGCTGATGAAATCCTTAGAGGTTGGCTATGCTCACGGCATAACGGATCAGACAGGTTTTGGTGCAACACGCTTACAATCAATCGCAAAAGATTCAAAAAAAATCAAGAAGTCGGCAGAATTTGAAGAAGAACCTCAAGAGCTGATCGAATCAATTACTAATACATTCAATAATATCTATCAGGAACACAAACCTATGAAAAAGTTCGGAGACAAAAAAGAATGCCACGAGCACTATAAAAGCTTGGGGCTTGACGATGATGAAGCCGGCGCACTTGCAGATAAATGGGAAAAAAGAGACAGCCCAGAAGACAAGGCTAAAGAAGAAGCGGAAGCACGCGAAAAAGAAAAATTAGAGAAAACCGAGAAATCACTCGGGATAACTGATTTTAGAAATTCAATCGCGGGCATCAATGAAGTTCTCAAACTCCAACCTAAAACCCCGCTTAACGAGATTGAAGAAAAATTGTCAAAATCAATCAAAATAAACGAGAATGGCGATATTGAAGACCTTTCAGGGTACTTCAAAGCTAAACAAGAGTTTGATTTATCCACATCTGAAAACATCAGCGCTATTAACGAGAAGATTGACCTGCTTGCAAAATCAATCGGTGTAGCTAATGCCGGTTTTATACAGTTAGGAAAATCAATCGGTACAAATAATGAGTTAAATGAAGTTAACGCGCGCGCGTTAGCTAAATCGCTTAAAGCACGTTCGGCATCGGGCGGATTATCCACGGATAATTTGAACGAGATTGAATACGCGGAAAACAATAACTTGGAAAAATCAATAGGCGCGGACCTTAAACGCGGTGAAGTGGTGACAATCCTTGACAAACTTGCAGATGAAGGCAAAATTTCACGGCTTGAAGTATCGAAAGCAGAATTCGGGACTATTGACAAGAGCATAATGCAGTTGGCAAAATCACACCGCGATTTGCTCCATAAATAATACCAAACTATTAACTAACAAAAATTTATAACAGTTAAATTAAACAACACGAGGTTTACAATGAACGAAACTTTAGAAAACGGCTCCGTGAGCACCTCTGAACTTCAGAACCTGCAAAAGGCTTTGAGTGTCGGGTACGAACACGGAGTTACTGACCAAACAGGCTTTGGAGCGACACGCTTGCAGAGTATCGAAAAGACCCTTAAATGGGCAGTGGAAGACGAAAAACAATCCAAATTTTGGCTTGCTTTGAGAAAATCCAAAGCGGAATCGACCGTTGAGGAATATACCAAGTTTAATTCTCTCGGAGATGCTTCTTTCTATGTAGAAGGCGGGATACCGGAAGAATATAACGAGGGAATTTCAAGGGAATTTGAAATGGTGAAATACATAGGCGCGGTAGGACAAATTCCTCTCGTCGCCCTTAGTGTAAAAAGCCAAACCAATAATGAAGCGTTAGTGATGAAGGCAAAAGCCACCGCCATCATCAGAGCCTGTAACTTGAAATCGATATTCGGTAACTCGAATAACATATCGATTGAGTGGAATGGCTACGTGGAACAATTCCTGCGTAAAGTAAAGAACCCGGCCCAAAACACTTTCGATTTACGCGGTAGAGTTTTAAGTCCTGAAAATATGGCTGATGCAGCGCAGGTTATCGCGGATAACTGGGGCGACAGCAATAATCTTAAATTTTGGATAAGTAATGGCGCGTTCAAGAACTACGCTAAAGAACTTATCAAGAACAAAACATATTTTGTAAACGGTAAATCCGTGAATGAAATTGTTGCAGTTCCCAAGACCTTAGACATCGGCGATAACGGAGCCGGTCATATTGAAACTGAAAAGCACTTGAAGTTCAGAGGACAGACAAATATAAATGACCTCTGGCCAAGATTGAACTCGAACAGTTCCGCGTTAGCAGCCACGTCCACCAAAGCACCGGCTACACTATCAAGCGGGACGGCTATAGCAACCGTGACCACTGATGCAGCGAGCTTATTAGACGCGAATACTTACGATTACTGCTTTATCCCTGTAAACGCCTACGGCGCGGGAGCGGGCTTTGAAGTTAAAGGCGTTGTAGTTGCAGCTAACAAGAATGTTACCTTTACTCTTTCCGATAACGGGAGCACCACCGGATACGAGGCTTCCTGCTTTGAAGTATATCGCAAGAACGCTTCTGCACTTAGTTTAACCGATTACCGCTTTTTGGCAACTTATGCAGCATCAGCCGCGAAAGTTGATAACGGAGCGGACATACCGGGAACTGAAATTGGACTATTCATTGATTGGAATCCCGATCAGGTAATCGACTTCAAACAACTACTGCCAATGGTTCGTATGGACTTGGCAACGATAAGCGATTCAAAACGCTGGTTACAAAAATATTATGGAACACCGTTATTATATAATGCCAATAAAATGGTATTGTTCAAAAATATTGGCTCAACTCCCTTAAGCTAATTTTTCTCTACTGCTGTTCCTGTTAGCCCGCGGAGTTTCGGTAAGTCCGAAGCTCCGCCGCTTTTAATAAATTATTCATACATAATCCTAATTGGAGTAAACATAATGTTTAAGAAATTCACATTTATCATAATTATGATAATCTTTGCCGCTAATGGATTTGCCCAAAAATCTATCACTGTTGACAAAAAATATAACACGACAGATTATGAATTATATCATATCATAACCCCTGTTGATTCGCTATATACTTACGCTACAAACGAACTGACCTTCACGAGCTTTAACACGGACACTACATTAATCTATGAATATTCAAAAGTTCTCACGAGTGCCGGTATGCCTAAAGTAACCGTTTATTTACAAGCGAGCTACAAGGATGGTAATTGGTTCACCATCGACAGTTTAACATCACGCGATTCAATAAAAACATATAACCGAGCAAGCAAGAGAGTCACGACTATAGCACCTACTTATAGGCTGTACGTTGTCGGGAATACCGGTAACAGGCGCGACACGCAGCTTGAAATAACCTTGTTTGCATATAAACGGAAATACAGATAATTACTGCCGGTTAATGGTCAATGGTAAATTATTAATGGTTAATGAAAAATAAGTAGAGAACACTATGATAATCAAAAATTTAAATTTAGCGGGCAGAACGCTTATAGTAAGCGAAGATACGCATCCCGCGAAAGTTATCACGCTTGATGCAGAGGGCAGGATAGAACTGCCGGACGAACAAGGCAAGGAACTTTTGAGCGTGCCGGGATTTACCGAGCATAAAGAAGAACCGTCAGGATCAAGATTGCCTGGATTAGAGGTTGCAGAAATTACAGCTGAAGACGACAAGCCGCAAAATAAAGGCAAAGGTAAAGGCAAATAATATATTTCTTGAATAATAGGAACGACTATGAAGAAATTATTAACAGGCATTACCCAAACACTGCTCCTTGATTGGAACAGTGTAGATAATATATCTGCTTACCTCAATACAGGGAGCGATACACCCGTTATTATCACTACAGACGGCGAGCAATTATCTTTAGACCCCGCTATAATCACGAAGAATATATACTTCAGTATTTTCGGCGAAGACGGTATTATTATTAAAGATTCAGACGGCAGTCCTATTGGAGGACGGCAGTTTGAATTTGACGATGGAATAAATCAGTTCAAGAAAGACCTTATAATCAGTGCAGATACTCCCGATCAATATCTTAGAGTAAATATATACTCGTCAGATGTTGTTATAACGGAAGCATCGCAGCCGCGGGATTATAAACTCGAAAAACTATCTGCCTCTCAAATGGTTTCGGAGCTTGTACCGATAAACTATTTTGTTGATTTTATACTTAGCGCCGATAGCAAGATGGACACTTCATACGCGGAGGCAGTTACCGGATACGTTAATAATAACCGTGCCGGTATAAAAGCATTCCTACGGAGCGCGGAATCAAGACTTGAAAGTAAATGTAAACTCTATTTCCAAGAGCGGACGATTACCGATGAGAAAAGAGACAATTACTTCGACCGGTACTCGATGCACTTGTGGCAATTTGCTGTATATAATCCACCGATAAATTTACTCGTTGACTTTCAAATTAAATTTGCTAACCAGCAGATAGCCAACATCGCTCCGAGTATGTTCACTTATGATAGAATGTCAGGAATAATAGAGTTTCTTCCATATCCAACGGCGGACAATCTCGGACTTTATACACTACTTCTAACCGGTATGAGTTCGATGTCAGTGAATATTATCAGCGGATCATCACTTGACCGCGTACCTAATATGTTTTGGGCAACTTATAAGACAGGGTTAGTCTATCCCGGGTGCGATGAGAACGAGAAAGAAAGTATCAGGCAGGCAATATGCAAGAAAGCACTTAAAGCCGCGCTTCCTATAATCGACCCTGCAATACGCCAGATAAGCAGGACGGAGAGTATAGACGGTGTTTCTTCTGCAAGAACGTATGGCAACGATAAACTATTAGATAGAATCGACAAGGAAGAAGATGAATTCGTCTTTGACCTTATGAGGAAGTACGCGCGTAATATAGATATGGTGGTGGTGTGATGCTGCTATTCGGAAAGAGCGTATATTTTAGGAATAACCCGGATTATTCACTCGGCGGAAGTCCTAAACGTTATCATTCGATTGAAGATGGCGGAGGAGGCGGGACGAATACCCGCAATAATAGCATTTCGGAGTTTATCGATGATGCGATCCATAAAACAATAAGCAATCAAGCTAAAATGGATTTATGGGAAGTTGATAATAGAGAGGCTCAAGAACTTAAAGAAAAAACAGGGCTGAATCTACAAGGATATGTTCATAAACTTGAAAATTATGGGTTACGACATTTGTGGAACCGTCATAGTAATGAAAAAGGGAAGATAAAGGATGCGGTTTCAATAACCGAGGATGATCTATTAAAGATACCCCATATACTCGCAAATTATGATGATGTATCATTAAGCCCTAATAAAAACGGAGCAGGGAACGAAGTTCTTATTTATAGTAAAAAATACAATGATATTATTTACTATTTAGAGGAAATAAGATCGGGTAAAAAAGAGTTAGTACCACAGACATTATACAAAAATAAAAGTGGCAACGTCTCAATGCTTCCGAAGAACCCGAGAGACCTCACGTCCGAAACGTTTCTGCCACAACACAATAATAGCAAATTGGATACTGAAAGTCAAGGGCTAAAACTCGATAAATCCTTAAAGCTTGTAAAAAGGACGGAGATTGAGCGTTTAACAGAGCGGGAGAAGAAAAATAAACCGCCTATTCGGCTTATAACGCGGCACAAGACAGAGATTGAAAGACTTAGAGATAAAGAAACGCGTTCACGACAAGCGCGAATCACGACCGGTTCAACAATATTTTAATTAACAAGGAACAACAATGAAAAAATTATTTTTTTTACTACTAATATTTGCATCCGCGGTATTGGGGCAGAAATTTACCAATCCCAAGCCCGCGGACGGGTGGATATTCAGAGACGTACAGCACGCTAATCCGGTAATTAGTTATTGGGATAGCCTGACAAATACTATATATATGGTTAATGATAAATACCCGCTGCCAACGAAAAACATCGATACAGTAAGAGTACATATCACCAAATCTGCCTTAGACACGGCAAAAATACAGATTATGGGTGCATCTTTAACAAATGTAATCGATACTAATAATAGTTATACGCATTTTTTTAATGGGACTAGTGATAGTATAGGAAGAGCGGCTGATGCTTCTAATTATAGCGGGGTATCGGTAATTTCTTTTAGCACTCATTACGGCAGCTTAAAATTACAGTGGAGCAATGACGGTACATTTTGGACAACAGGAGATTCCACATTTAGCCCGGTCCCCGCGGTGGTTACTAACCCTAGCGGCACTTATCAGGTAAATATGTATGTAAATAAATTAAGCGATAATGTAAAAGCTAAATATGTAAGAGTTTGGTATCACCATTCTCCCTTTGCAGATACAGTTAGGATACAGACAATACTGCACAAAAATAATAATAGTGTTACAGTGACCAACACGCCATCCGTCACTATTAGCGGTACAGTACCTGTAAGCGGGGCGGTATCTATTACAGGAACTCCTTCAGTTATTATTACAAATACACCTACTGTTAATGTCGTGTCATCTGACACAGTTACCAAGAAAGTGTTTATTACAAATACACCTACTGTTAATGTTAATCAAATGTCCGCGGATACAGTTACAAGGAAAGTTACAGTTTCAAACACTCCATCTGTAACTATAAGCGGAACCCCGACAGTAAACGCGACACTCGTGGGAACGAATACCATCACGGAAGCATCCTCTAATTTCAAGTCTTTAGATACTGTTACCTCGGCATCTAATTATGAAACATTAACATTCGGGTTTACCCCGACATCAATAACAATAGTTAACGATGATAGTTACGCTAACATAATGTATATAAGCAACTCCACTTCATTTTTGCCTGCTTCAACTATCAGGCGATACGGCGGAGAATACGCTAATATCCCTCTAACTTGGACTACTATTTATTACAGGTTTGCTGCCTCGATGGGTGGAGCATCCTTGTCCGGTAAAGCATACAGGATAGAGGCGCGATAATGAAAAAAGTATTAATAATCATACTCTTTGCCGCGTCTATATTCGCGCAATATCAAATACCTTACGGCACGAAAAGCCAATGGGCACGAAACTCCTACGGCATTTTTTCACTAGACACCGCGGCAAAAATAGGAATAGGAACTATCATACCTACAAGCAAGCTGCATATCAAGAACAACGCTAACACTACAGCGTTCCAGATAGATAATAACAACGGCACTAATTTAGTAACGGTGGACAGTAGTGGAAAGATGGGATTTCGCACGGTAACACCGATAGCTAATTTAGCAGTAGTGGTTGACAGCACGAGCAGGTTAGATTCTAATACCGTAGCAGTTAATCTTGTATATAATGGGACTAATAAAATCAGAAGTACATTAGCACAGTCAAGGGACACGTCTTCTTTTAATATCGGATTCACTCCTTACACAGGTAAACCTTATTTAAACCTCTCGTCAAATACAGGTAGTGGTATATTTAATATAGATACTATTGGAAGTGTAAGTTTTGGTTCAAGACTTTACGCTGTACAGGATTCTTTACTTGCAGCTGATTCAACTATTAGCTGGGCGACAGGTAATTCCTTTTATCAAACTATGACCTCTAATAAGACATACGTGTTTACTAATACAGTGGATGGTCAGGTTATTAATTTCGCGGTATATAATTCCGGTACTTATACAGCAGCATTTACAGCAGGAGATGCAGGTACATCTATTGTATGGGCAGGAGGAATAGCTCCTACACAGACAGCTAATAAAACGGATGTATATACATTTATAAGACTCGGGCGAAAGATATATTCCAACGTAAAGCAGAACTTCTAAAGGAGTAATAATGAAATACATACTAACAGTATTAGCATTTCTAAGTATAAACATATCCGCGCAATTCGGATTTAATAAAGACGATGAATCAAATCCAAAAGAATTATTCGCGAATGGCGAGCAAGGAGTATGGTACGATCCATCTGATTTATCTACTCTATTCATAGATAGCGCAGGCGCTACTCCTGTTACAAATGTAGAACAGCCTGTAGGATTGATGCTTGATAAATCGGGCAGAGGTAATCACGCGAAAACAACAGCAACCACTAAACGACCTTACTTGAGCGCGAGATATAACTTGCTTACTTGGACGGAGGATTTTAGTAATGCGGCTTGGGGTTCATTTTCGATGCTTTCGCCCGTAGCGGGACAATCCGATGCGTTTGGAACAAACAAGGCATATAAATTAGTGCCTGACACTTCTAATGCGCAACATAGAATACAGTTAATTCCCACTACTATTGCTGCATCTCATACATTTATAATTTATGCTAAATCGGCTGGATACAACTATTTAGGTTTAAGAGTTGGAGGTGATGGAACATCTGTATGCTGTGTGAATTTATCCACGCAGGCGATTACGCAGGTAACAGGTGTAACTGCAACGGCTATATTAGCAGATAATAATTATACGAAGATAACGATTATAGTCCCAAATTATATCTCTGGCGCATACTTGAGAATAAACATAATGTCCGCTGATATGATTCTAAGTTCATCGGTATTCAAAGCCGACGGCACATCAGGTATTATTATTTGCTTTCCAGACCTCCGCGTCTCCAACGATGGCGTAGGCTTACCTGCATACCAACGAGTAACATCATCTACAGACTACGATGTAGTCGGATTCCCTAAGTACCTTAAATTTGATGGTATAGATGATTATTTAGTAACGAATAGTATAAATTTTAGTAGTACAGATAAGATGAGTGTATTTGCTGGGGTGAGGAAGTTGAGTGATATAGGTCAAAGTACGGTTGCGGAATTAAGTAGTTCAATTGCGAGCAATAATGGTGCATTTCTATTAAGTGCGCCTAACTCGGCAGCGGCTAATTTTAATTTCTCTTCTAAAGGTACTACTCAAGTTAATGATTCAGTTGCAACTTACACGTCCCCTATTACTAATACAATAACGGGTATAGCAAGCATTTCCTCACCTGCATTAAACTCTATAAGAATTAATGGCGCACAAGCCGGGACTTCTTCATCTTCACAGGGTACAGGTAATTTCTCAAACAATCCAATTTATATAGGTATGCGAGCAGGTACATCAGCCAAATTCAGTGGCAGACTCTACCAGCTAATAATCAGAGGTGCATTATCAAACGATTACCAAATATATAATACAGAACAATTTATAAATCTTAAGACAAATGCTTTTTAGTATGTCTAACTCATATACTTATGCAACAATAATACTTCCATTATCCTCACAGGCACAGGCTCAATTGCTTTTTGGAACAGATGGAGTACCAAACACAAATATATTTGATAACGGATTATCTGCAACAGGTGAATTACCAGCAACACATTTCATAGCTTCGGGTCCATTTGATAATGACCAATTAAATCTATTAGTAAATGATATTACGATAGAGAAGAAAGTATATTTCGGTGATGATGGTTTTAATGCGATCGCGGCGGAAGGATTGAAGCAAATAAATGTGGTATGATGTAATAGTTCTTTGCGTTGCGATTATTATTTCAGCTATAGCAAATAGCGAAATGGACAGCATACAATTCAAGCCTTCTCAATGCTGGTTTCCTAATTCTATATGGTGGAGCACATTAAATTATAAAGATAGAAGCTGGTTAATCAAGTATCCATTATCTATGTTAGGTGATGGATGGCATTTATGCAAGTTTATAATGTTATACAGTTTATTTACAGGCATAGGATTAGTGCTGCAGAACCATTATCCCGGTGTTTATATATGGATATGGTTTCCATTAGGGGTTTATTGCTTAAATGGATTAGTGTTTAACTTGTCTTATGATAATAACACGGATTTTATAATAAAGGATAAATAAAAATGTTAGATAAAATTTATAATTGGATAGGTATTCCGTTCAAATGGCTTAATGCACAAATAGAATGGATAAAAGGATTCTTTAACGACCCTGACAGCAAGAAGCCGCGAGGAACAATGCTAATGCGGTTCGGGTTAGTATATGGATGGGTGTTTGCTTACGTTAAATTAGCGGTTAAACAGGATGCTAAACTGCCTGAGATAACCTATACTGATATAATATTTTTGGTTATAATAGTCGGGCTTACGACCGTATCACAAGTGCTTGATCTGCTAAAAGCGAAAGCGGGTATTTCGCGGAAAAATGATACCCCGAATGTATAATATTTTGCTAATGGATAAGAAATGGGACAAGTAGTGAACGTTGAACAGGCAATTGGGGCGATAGTTGGACTATTTTTTTTATGGTTAGGAACTCTTAAATATCTTGGCAGTATGCTGGTTAAACGGATTGAAGTAGTAGAAGTAGAACAAAAAGAAATAAAAGAAAACTACATTTCAAGGTTTGAAAAGCTGCAAGAAAGTATTCAGTCGGTATTACTAAAAGTATCCGAAGCTAAACATTCAACAATGAACGAGCTGCAAAAAATAAACGGTATAAGAGAAATGGACAAAGACAAAGCTAGAGAAAATTACGTGTCCATAGAGTTTTGTAGATTAATGCGTGATACAGGAGGCTGCAAGGATGAGAGTTGATGTAAGCGAAGTAATTATTAGCAAGGCGATAGCTATTGCATCTTCTTTGGTTGGCACTAAAGAGGAGCTTGGCGCGAATAGAGGCAAGATAGTTGATTTAATCGAACAGGATTTTAAGACTAAAGGAGTTGCTTGGTGTGTTATGTTTGTATGGCACTGCTACAACGAGGCTTCTAAAGCGATTGGAGCGGGTACAATACCGCTTTATTTCACGGCTTCAAGCCAAGCGTTATACAATCATTACAAGAATGAAGAGTTCACGTTTACAGACCCTATGAAACTGCGGACAGGTGATATTGCTATTTGGCAGAACGGTACATCTTGGACGGGACACGCGGGATTAGTAACAGGTTATTACAGTCCTATGAAATTTGTTTTCCCTACGATCGAGGGTAATACCTCCACGGACGACAAAGGCTCGCAGGACAACGGGGACGGCGTTTACAGGAAAATAAGGAGAGCGAAACCGGATAGTTTCACGGGAAGCGGATTTCATTTGAGAGGTTTTATTGATATTAGGAAAGTGCTTAATGGTTAATTATCAATGGTTAATTGTTAACGCGAGCAGCAAGCCAATATGCTAAAAATAACCGACCCGAATTTCACGGATGTTATGACACTTTACGGACTTGATGTTTGGTATTATCACGCTAAACTTTGCAGCTGTGTAGGCGAGAATAACGGGGTTCCCGATTCAAGCGATAACTGCGAGATGGGCTACCGGTATAATCCAAGAGAACAAATACGACTTACACGGACAGGAACGGACAAGAAAACACTTAATATGCCGGCGGGACAGATACCGGACGGCGCTATTGTTTTAAGCCTGCCTAAATACTGGAAGAAGAAGCTGCAAAACGCTTGGATAACAGCGGCTCACGGCGATGTATTTTCGCTTATAGGCAAATCCCAAATATCAACCGATATTCTGCGTTACGGCGTGAGGGATAAAGTATTCGCGTTCGATATACAGGAGATACTTTCCGTTACAGTTAAAAACACTACTTTTATACAGGGTACGGATTATATTTTACAGGACAGGACTATCACGTGGACAGAAGACGGCAATAAACCGGATGATGGCGCGGCGTACTGCGTTGAGTTTCTCTGTAACCGGCAGTATATAATTTACGACAAAGACGCGTTTGATAGAGGCGGAGAGGGTGACGATTTACCGAGAAAAATAAACGCTGTTATACGTCAGTACGTTAACCCTGACAGTAATCCGATAGACGCGGTGGATACAAAAGAGTATTTATGAGAGGCGAATACAAGCTATTTGGGAAAACCGTGAGACTATTCGGCAAGAGCATACATTTTCAGAACAACGCGGAGTATTTGCTTGGCGGAGAGCCTAAGAGGTATCATTCGGCTGAAGACGGCGGAGAAACACGGCAACCCGATCAAGAAAGTCAGGAATTAAAAGCTCCAAACGGGAAACAGAGCAATCTTACACCGGAGCAATGGCGGATTATCAGGACGGAGGACTTTAAGAAATGGTTTGGCGATTGGGAAGATGCTTATAAATATAAGGCGGTTCAAGAAATTGAACCATTTAAAATAAAAGCAGATAATTATTCCGAAGAAGAAGCATTTAATAAATATAAGAATCTTGATGTTGCAGAGAATAAGTATAATGGCAATAGAATACGATTTGTGAATGACGCTTTTAAGAAAATTATGAAGCATAAAGAGAGAGAGAATATTATAAGAATTATTCCAAATCTAAAAGAAATATTAGAGACTTCAGTGCCTATTTACGATGAAATTCAGAGGGACAAACAACAGCATAGTAACATTATAGGGTACAATAATTATTATAATAAAGTGAATATAAACGGAGAAGACAATCACGTAAGATTTACAGTTCAGAAGGTAAAAGCGAAAGAAATCACCTTAAAAAATGGATTCATACCAAACACAATTCATAATATTTTTGTATCGGATATAGAAATAAAAAGAGCCAACGAGTCTCTTTCTACCATTAGCAAGATAGCGAGCACCTCAATTGGCTCAAACACTGATTTAATATTACAAAATTGGTTGGACAAAGTCAAGACAATTTTTAATAATTGCTCCAAATTGATTGATGAAAATGGAGAGCCATTGGCGATTAGCTTAGAGTGGTATAAAAAGAGACCAGACGGAACGCCTCTTCCATCTGTTGATGGTACAAATATACAAAAGATTAACACTAAAAGTCAAATGATAAGCCTAAATAAATCCTTAAAAATTGTAAGAACCCCGATAAAACCAACCTGTACCGATAATAGCGGGATAAACGAACTGTTCAGTAAGTCCATAGGCGCAAAAAAGCCGGCGGTAAATACAGGCAGTGTAAAGCAAGGCGCGGAACAAGAACGGCAGGAACATAAATACATTAAGCGGGAAAAGGACAGCAAGAACCCGGGCAAATGGATTTATTATTATAAAATGCCTAACGGAGAGATACAAGCTTCCAATGACGCGAACCCGCCTGCAGAAGCCGGTGCAGTCACTGAAAACGCGGTGAAAAACGGAAAGATGAGCGGAACGGAGCCGCTTAATGAACAAACGCGGACTGACAGCCAAAACGTGCCGGAACAAGCCGCGCCTCAACAGGCACAGCCGGAGATACAACAAGCGCAACTCTCACCTGAAGAACAGGCAGAACTGCAGAAGAAAGCAGATGATCCGGATCACGTGGATTGGAAACGGATTAGAAAAGTATATGGCTTGGATACAGCGCAAATTACCAATATCGAGAATCTATCGAACAACTACAAGAGGAAAGCGGAGTTCGAGAAAAGCGGTTTTTTACGCGACGTGGATGATGTTTTTGAAGAAGCGGGAATAAAAGGAACTTGCCCGAGTATAAGTTTTGGACAGTTCGCGGTTAAAGGCAAAAATAGCATCGTGGATAAGTGCCTGCGCAATATAGCAAAGGGACGACCTGATAAGAATAACGAATTTTCCGATATCCTGCGGACTACCATTGTTATTAATAACGTGGAGCAGGCAAAGAAATTAAAAAGCCTTTTGGAAAAGAAAGGTTATGAATTTTTGGAGGACGAAAATCTTTACAGCAAACAGGGAGCGGGCTATAAGCATATAGCTTGGAAAGTGAAAAGCGGCGGCAGTGATTTAGTAAAGGAAATTCTGCTAACGCGTCCAAATATGCTCGCGGCTAAATTCGGGTTAGGACACGGGCTTTATGACGTGGACAAAAATATTATGAAGCTTATGCCTACGCTGGAGCGGCAAAAAGGACTTGCGGCAAGCGTTGGTAAAATGAGAAACATTCTCGCGAAATATATGGATGGATTCTACGAGGCGGCATATTACAAAGATTTGGCTGAAGAAAAAGGGAATGGAGAAGATTATCAGCCGTTCGCGGTTAATGAGCCTTCTTCACGGGATTCATATTCGGCGGCGACCGAACCAAGAGTGACAAAGGACACAACAAGCTCGGCGACAGCATTAGGTTCTTTGGAAGTCGCTTCAAGTTTAGCAATAACATCTCTCATCGGCAGTTTGAATGAAATATGGGAGCCTATTTCCGCTAATTTTTCAACGGTTTCAGGGGTTAATGACAAGCGTTCGGCCAAGGCGGCTAAAGTGGATTCTATTTTCTCGTTCATTGTAGAACCTTTGGGTAAGTTGCATAAAAAATACGCAGGTAATATAATAAATAAAAGTATTAGATTCAAATCAATTCTTAATTATCAATGGTTAATTCCTAATGCCTGAATTAATTTTAGAAACGCCTCAATTTAAGCTCAGGTATAACTGCGATTTTAACGCGCTGCGCGAATTCTTCACGGTGGTGAAAACCCGTTTAGAAACGCCGAAGTCCAACCTCGCGGCGGCGGTGAAGACTGCCGGTAATATGGTTATGAATGAATGGATAACAACGGCGAACAGCCGCTTCCGTCATTCAAGCGGCGGATACGCGCAGGGGATCGTGCAGGGTTTGAAATACCCTTTTGAAGATAACCCGCTGCATTTTGTTATTGAACACACCAAGAAATATGCCGTTTACCTTGAAAACGGATACGATCCTTTCGATATGAAGAAGATGCTGCAGACGAGTATGAAAGTGCGTGTTTCTAAAAAGGGAAACAAGTACCTGATTATTCCATTTCAGCACGGAACGCCGGGGACAAAGTCAATGAGCGCGATGCCGAAAGATGTTTATAAACGTGCTTCAGGTTTGAAAGAAAGTATTATAGCAGCCAGATTTCTTGAAGGAAGTCAGCAGGGAGCTAACAGCTATAATCAAGCGCGGCAGTTCCGGCAGGATAACCCTAATAAAGTTACCCGCAATCAATACAAGTGGGGGGATAAATTAACGGATAAGGATGCCGCCGGCAAGTACACCATTTACGATGGTATGGTACGGTTTAACAGGAATGTTGCTAACGTGAGAATGGTAAATAATGTACAGCTTCCGGCGGGCAAGTTCGCGCTTAATGCAACCGGACATACAAGCACGCAACACAGTTCATATTTCACGTTCAGGGTTATGAGCGAACTTTCGCAAGGGTGGCAAAACCCGGGTTCACCGGGGATGTTTATCTTGAAAGATACCGTTGAGAAAATGTCGGGTAGAGTGACGCAGCTGATAGCGGCAGGTATTAAAGAGGATATGCGGGAGATGGGGTTTAGTTAATTGTCGATTATTGGGTCGCGCGGCTATAGGCGTTTAAGTTTTCCCACGATTTGGCATCGGATAATGTTAAAGTAAAATCGGTTTCTTCATAAGTGTCGGTATTCACGCCGGTGGCATTGCAGTAGCTTTTTAACTGTTCTTTGCCTTCTTTGAGTTTTGGTTTTTTTAGTTCGACAATAATGTAAGGCGTGTCGGGACGGCTGCTGTCATAGATAACAATGTCCGCCCGTTTAATCTCAATACCAATGTTCTTGAAAGTCCAAAGCTTCAAACGCGGTTTTGAATGCCATCTGCTTCATTATATCGCCTTCGTTCAGCGAATAAAGCGGTATGGAATGTTCTGATTTACCTCTAAACAGTTCAAAATCTTTTTGCAGGTCGTTTTCTTTGATAACTTTATCCCAAAGAGACCTTTCTTTATGCAATACTAGGATTAATTCGCCACTTGATAGATGTCCATAGTTTTCAATTATCTTTTGGAACAGCCGAATTTCATAATCTGAAAATATATCTTCGTTAAAATCTATTTTTGCAGTAAGGCATATTTCATTTGCTTGAATAAAATCAAAGATAGATATTTCGTGAGCCGAGTGAACGTGGGATCTTCTTTCAGATATTATTTCCTCATAAATCTCATTGGCAACGGGTCCTTGCTGCCAAGCTTGATAATTAAGCCAAGTGACCGGCACGCCTGTTTCTTTTACGGCAGTTTCATCGATTATATAGAGTAGTTTGAGTGCTTTCGTGAGACCTAAATTTTCGCACCGGGAAGCAATAAATACTAAAAGATTACCGATTTTATCATTATTCAGGTAACGGAACATTTATGACATTCTTTCTTTATTATATTTTACAAAGATAATCAACAAATCCGAATGGTTTCCCGAGCAAAGGATGAATTGACTTCGCGAGCCTCAAATAGGAATTGGTATCAAGTAATAATTCCTTATAAGCCATTGAGGTAATTATATATTTCTATAGAATCGGTGACCGGTAAGTTTAAAAGGGTTATGATAAAAGAAGATGAAACTTGTTTTTGAGAAATATATTCAGAAAGAGAATCAAAGAAAACCGTTTGAAATTCGCGTGCGCAAAGAGTAATATAATCTTCGACAGAAGGTTTATTTGACCCAAAAATATTCCTGCTGACTAAAGCGAATTTTTTATTAAATTGCGTGTTTTGAGGATAGAAGTTCCTGCCAAAATCAAATTCCTGTAAATTATGATGTTTTGCATACTTATTTATTTCTTTAAGAACGGTAATTGCCGAAATAGTATAACGTGTGGCATTAGCAAAGATTACAGATAATTGTTGATTTATCAATGATAACTGAGAAACCGTTTTATGAACGGAAGCCGCAATTTCTTCAGGAAAGAGAAAGGCACCCGCGAAGTTATCGGCGAATTCTTCTGATATATCATCATCACGAAGCTGCGGGGATAGTATATGTCCCAACTCGTGTACCAACCAAAATTTAAAATCGAGTTCATTAGTATCTAAATTTATGTATATCCAATTGGTCGCGCTTTTGGGAAGATGAATATGTATAGCGTTTTCGTGGTTTTTTTTACCGCCAAGCAAAACAGGGACAAGAATAGTTTTAGATTGAGAGAAGTAACTAATAATATCAGATACTTCAATTTTAATTTTAGATATGCCCAGAAGATTGCGAATGGCGGAAGCCGCAGACTGAATATAGCTATATTCTAATACAGGCTGATTCAAAGATGTGGGATTAGTCAGATTTTCAAAAGGAAGAAAAGGGACTAACTGCTCAAAAGCACCTCCCATTTCTTTCGCCCTTTGAATATGTTTTGTTTTAGTGATCGCGTTGCCAACTTTGCGGAAAGCGACAAAAGGCTCCAATACATCAGATTGAGTGACTAATTCAGAGTATTTTAGAGAGAGGAGACTGCCTAATTTAAGCAATTTCCCGGGGCGGGGAAAACTTTCATTACTCAGCCATTGAGATACAGCCTCCCGCGAGACGGATAGTTCTAAACTCACTTTTGACTGGGACAACCCAAGAGAAGTAAGTCTCTCTTGTATTACACTCGTATTTAATGATTTGTTCATAAGTAAAAATAAGTAATAAAAAGTTTATTGTCAAGTTTTGTCAAGAGAAGACGGAGGTTTAATTACAACCACTCCCCTATTACTTCCTGTTTGCGCCGCGCGGTTTCGTTAATGATTTTTTGGGATTTGGTTATTTCGGTTTCGAGTATTTCTATTTCGGAAACTATTCGCGTTTGCTCGGCGAGCGGAGGGAGGGGGATTTTTATATTGCGAATATGTGTAAGATTCAACATAGCATATGAACTTAAATCTTTAATCAAATCATTGTATTTGGCGCGGCAAACATAAAAAATAAATTTATTAAGAATTTTAGTTTCATCAAGCGAAAATATACCCGCTATGTTCTGATTAGTGGTCGCCTTAAAAGATAATGAAGCTGTTTTCCCTTTTGTCGCTCCAACCAACGCCATAAGCGTTGTTCCCCGTTCAAAATATTTAGCATTCGACTTTTTTAATCCGTCTTCGGTTATAAACTCATTTGCTTTATATACATAATCTTCTTTACAAACTTCCGATTTCAACCAAGGTATTGTCCCATTTGTCCAATATTCCGAAATATTGCGAGAAGGAGTTCCTCCAGAGCTGACAGAACATAAAAAGCCTATTTTTTCAGTTGTCCCCGAGTTTAAAACTTCATTAATATTCTCCTCAATACTTTTCTTAATTCGCTCTATTGTATCCACCGCGTTTTTGTATTCTTCGTCAATAGCTTCGCAGGCTTTTACTATTTCTTGCTGGACGGATATTGGGGGGAGGGGGATTTTAATGCTTAAATAATGTTGAAAATTTAAGTTTTTTATTCCACTAATCCCAGACTGAAAGTCGAAAATATTACCGGTTTCATAAAAATAATTTAGGTAAATATGTAAATATTTTGCCTCTATTTTATCCGATGTTATTCTGAGTCTGCTTGTAAAATTTGAATATGAAAATTCACCATCCGTTCTATCGAAAAATATAACACGACCTATGGCTTGTGTTTCGCTACCGCCCGATTTTTCAATAACTATATCGCCGTATTGTAATTTTCGTTTTACGTACTGATTAGCTTCAATGTTTAAAATAGCGACATCAGATAGGTCGAGTTTACCCCCTGCAATGAAATTTGTGTTGCGAATTACAGCCGCTTTGATAAATGGAGGTTTTTTCCCTGTCCATAACCCGTTTAATGTCTCAACTAAATCCCCTAATTTCACCAAATCCCATTTAGATTCAACTGCATTATTAACCTTTGGATTAAGAGAAAACGCCTTGTTAAAATCTTTGCGGGAGAAGTCCAAAATATCGACAAGTTTTGCTTTAACTATATGATTATTAGAATTTTCAGTTTCTTTCCCGATAAAATTTTGCTGTATATGGAAGTTAATCTTATCAGGGTTATACCGATTTTTCGGATCGAACAGCGGTGTTATTATTTCATCGACTGTATTACCTCCGTTATATCTGATACCCTCGCTGCCTTTAGCCGCGCTCCACTCGTAGCCGAGAAATTGTTTTTGCTCGTTATTACCGGAAGGGCTTTTCACGATAATCACTTTTCGCGGATTCGTACAGGCAAGAACGAAGTAATAAAGTTTATTTTTCTCTATCTTTCTAATATATTCGGTAAGCCGTCTGCCAAGTTCTTCATCCCGCTGTAACGCGGTAAACGATTTTGAAACGGTGCGCGATCGTAATTTTTTAGTTTCCGGCAATGTATCGAAAGCGGCGCGGTATTCTTTGAAAATATCGACATTCAACAGTTCTTCGGACGGGCTGCCGTCCAACAGGGTTTTATAATGTTCAAAAGGGATTTGAGTTAGAGCGCAATATTTTATTATAAAACTGCTGTCTTGATATACTTCCGTTTTGTTATCGCCGCTGTAGAGTCCGCTGAACCAATCATCAATCCTGCCGGAATAATGATCTGCCGGTTCCGGTCTTTGTGCTTTGCGGCGGATAAACAGTGCCACGGTGTTTGTGCCTGTTTTGCCGAAAGTGCCGTTTCCAAGTTCAACCAACGCTATTATATCGAAATATTTAAGGAGTATTTCACGTGTTGCTATATGCGTGCCATCGGAATTTGAAAGCACCGATGAAGGAATGATAATACCTGCCAAGCCGCCGGGCGCGAGTAATTGTTTGGCGCGTTCTATGAAAAAGCATTGGATATTGCGGTTGTTCGCGATGTCTGAAACGGTTTTAGTAAGCTCGAAATTTCCCCTGTCCGTTTCGGATAGTGTTTCCAAAAATCCCTCCACCGCGAACGGCGGATTAGCGACAAGAATATTGAAGAAGTTTTCTTTTATATTATCGTGAGTGCCGAGAGCATCGTGATGTGAAATTTCAACTCCTTCATAGCCGTACATAAAGGACGAGAGTTTCGCCACTTTCGATAAACGGTACTCCTTTTCAATCCCCTTGATTGATTGGCAATAATCCGCGACCTCTGTTTTTTTGAGAAACGGGGTTATTTGAGAGGCATATTCGGTCAAGAAATGCCCTGCTCCGCAGGCATAATCAATGGTATGGAGTGGTTCAGCATTATCCTTAATCAACTCCTCCAGAGGCAAAGACATAAGAATAAATTTGCAGACGGGGAGCGGAGTGAAAAACTGTCCTTCGGACTGTTTAACGCCGTTATCCAAAAAGAACTCGAACATATCGCCCAGAAATTGGTTTTGTTCATCTGTTTTGATGCGTAAATCCTGCCACATTTTAACCACATCCAAGAGAACCTGCGCGTTTTGATTGAAAAGATGTTCATTATGGACATCGATGAACCCGAAATCGTTATTGGTATAATACTTTAATTCACGGAAATATTTCTGTATCTGTTCCTTTGTAGCATTGCGATCGGTTTTAACCGTCCAAAAAGCGTTATCTATTTGCGCGTTGCTGACATACACGATTTCTTGATTAAGAAATTTTCCCATCCCGATTTTATAAAGCTCCTGCAGCCGGTCGATAAGGTCGTAATAAGTATCGTAGGCAAAATTCTTCCAATAAAATTTAAGATCATCAATATTATTGGATTCATCAACAATCTTGCAAAGGAAAAGATTAACCAAGACATCAAAAGCCTTTTCGCGCCCGGAGACGTTATATTTACGCAATATGGTTCGGAACTCGTGATATTTACCCTCTTTATTTCGCGCGTCAACGGGAGAGAGATCATCAATAGTATATTTATTTTTGCCGATATTATAAGGCTGTATGTTAGGCTCGAAAACGCCCTTGGTGGTAAAATCCGATTTATAAGTTTCTTTCCAGACTTCAAATCGGGTTTTTACATCGGACGCCTGTCGAAAAGACTTCGCGTTTTGGTCGATTTTGAGAATTTCCTCATTGTCCTTGTGCGAAATTATATGAGAAGTGTAACGCGTTTCACCGCTGCCCCAATCGGAAGCGTAAAGGCATAGAAAACCGGTGTCGGGAATCTGCTGTGCATAGCTGAACAATTGTCCGCCGTCAATATTGGTTTCTTTCCAAGCTTTGTCAAATTCTCTGCCGTAAGTTTTGCATTCGATAATAAGCAGCGGATTATTCTTTTGGTCTTTTACAAGAATATCCGCCCTTCCGCCGCTCGCGCCGTGTCCGACTTTCCATTTCGGTTCAAGTTCGATATGATCCGGTTTATATCCTTTTTGAATCAGACGATGAACACACTCGAAAACCACAAAGTTTTCGTTAGATGAGAAATTGCAGGTTTGACGTTCATTGATTCTCAATCCCTTATCTTCAGGGTAAATGATTTCTTTATTGGAGAAATCAACTTTCAGAACAGTCTCGAATTGTTCAAAATATTTTGAATAAATATCGCCGTTATTTTCAAACGCTGAACTAATCAAAAAGTCTTTAAAGTTTTCAAGGGTAATCATATTCCCGCCAATTTGTTTTTACGAGTTAATAATTTTCTGCAAAGATAATCAACAAACGAGCGAATAACAAACATCCTAAACTTTAAAACTTTAGCCTGATTACCTACACTTTATCATTTTATTTTTAACATATAAATATTTATATTAGCTAAGATAAAAGAGCAAATTTACGCGCGAGCACTCATTTATTTGGGTGCCCTTTTTATTAATAAAAGCAATATATTAATTTATATTTACTTAATTATTTATTACTTTTATACAGAACAGAATCCTATATGCACTCAACCATTCAAGGTAGAATCGAAAACATCCAGTACACTCCATTTATGTGTAACCAACTTGAGGAAATTGAGATTTCAAGTTTTAGCGAAGCAATGTGTCATAAATCTTCATTTATACTAAAAGTGGACAATATGAATAAAGCTGCCATAAGTTGGTGGGTGTCAGCAAAGCGCACACGATCTTACCCATTTGCACGAGTTTATAATACCCTTGCTTTTTCAGGTAAACGAATAACTATTATCCCTGTCTTCAAGGATGAAGGATTAGAGGGAGATCGTGATTATATACAATTTGATACAGTTGCTTTAATGAGCTTATTGAATATCCATGTAATCATAGCCTATTACACTTCCGCTGAGAAAAGCTTATCTTATACAAATAAAATAACAAAGCAACGATTTGATAACGAGTTTTTATTAAGAAAGATAAATGAAATTGTTTCATTACAGCAATCTGACGCTTTGCATTGGAATATGTCTGAGTTAGACAATGTTGGTGCAATCGGCAATAGGGCAATTATATCGTACCGTGCTATTGCATCAGGGCTTGATGTTGCTATGTCGGATTTTACTCTTGCTCAAAAACGAATGTCAGATATTTCTGGGGGTCGTACGGATTTTTTAACATTGTCTCGAACTAATGCAGAACAAGCACAAATACGTGAAGCGCACACAAATCAGCCTAACGAGCATGTTGATGGAACAAAATCCAAGCTTACTATTACAAATTATCTTGGTGGAATGTATCATCTTACAGTGGATGAAACAAGAATTGATCAAAGTGGAGTGTATTTAGTTGAAGCAAAGCACTGTAAACAAAATAACAAGTTTATTACAAAAGAGAACATTAAGGATGGGCTATTAAAAATGATATTGTATTCGAATTTAACAAATGTAATATGTGATAATAGTTTAATGCGACCGATTGCATGTCTAAAGCTGACAAACGGAAACAATAACTTTAATAATTTAACAATAAAAGAACAGGTTACATTGCACAATTTACGTATTGAGGCAAGTAGAAATAACATTACTTTAATTTTAGGTAATGACCATGATTAAAAGCCCTCTTAGATATCCTGGGGGTAAAAGCCGTGCCATTAAACTTATAAGCAAAATCATTCCATCTTTTACTGAATTTAGAGAACCATTTGTAGGAGGCGGATCAGTGTATGTTTATCTAAAGCAGCAATACCCATTGTCTTCATATTGGATTAATGACTTATATAACCCCTTGTATCTATTTTGGTTTTACTGCCAATCCAATATATCTCTATTGTTATTATGTATTAAGGAATTTAGAGGAAAGTATCCGATAGGTAAAGAACTGTTTAATTATCTTAAATCAAATTACTCTAGTTTTAGTTCTATTGAAAAAGCTGCTGCTTTCTTTATCTTTAATCGCGTGACTTTTTCAGGAACAAGTGATTCTGGAGGCTTTTCTGAAGCTGCATTTAACGGAAGATTCACAGAGTCTTCAATTGAAAGAGTGGAAGATGTTTCCAATGTTCTTGATAACACTACAATAACAAACTATGATTACGAACAGGTCATTGCCATACCCGGAGAGGACGTATTCTTATTTCTTGATCCCCCATACTATTCTGCAACAAAATCAGCACTATATGGAAAGAATGGAGATTTACATAAGAATTTTGACCATATTAGATTTGCTAATAATATGAAAAACTGTAATCACAAGTGGCTCATTACTTATGATGATTCTGAATATGTCCGATCTTTATTCTCGTTCGCAAATATTGTTGAATGGAACTTAAAATATGGAATGCGAAATGTGAATTCAAATTCAGATCAGAATGGTAAAGAACTTTTCATATCTAACTACTGAGTTTTAATAACTACTATTATCCTTTCAAATGCAATCCGACCACCGCCAATATTCTGCAATGAGCGGCGATAAAATCCCGTATAGCTTTATAAAGATAATCAACAAACGAGCGGGGAACGGGACGCTGCGGCTGGACCTGAAAGGCGGAACCGACGTCCGGAACGCGGCGGGGATCGTGGCCGAAGCGTATGTCGGCGGGCGCACG
>CAIYTF010000149.1 GCA_903929035.1 uncultured Ignavibacteriales bacterium | reverse complement strand
TACGGATATTATGTCCCAAAGGGACTAAATTTGAATAACCGTGAGTGACAACTCACGGGAGAATGATAAAAAGCATCTATGTCCCCGAAGGGGGCAAATTCACATCGCATTAGTTCGCCCCCTTCGGGGACGTTATTTGTTTGGGCTTACTTTTCCGTGAGTTAGCACTCACGGTTATTCAAATTTAGTCCCGTTGGGACAAATTCAAGAAGAGGCTGAGTAGTTACTAAATTATTATCATTTTCTCATATTCACTTATTGAAGGAGTATTTTTTTTGGAATCGAAATTAGTTACCCCCATATAGTTCTTCTTCCACTAATTCGCAAATGATGTGGGCAGAAGTAATGTGTCCTTCCTGAATCCTCTGTGTATTCCCTGATGGTATTATCACTGGAATGTCAACTAAATCTTTCATCTTACCGCCTGTACCGCCCAAGAAAGCAATCACGGAAATATTCTTTTTTTTTGCCGCGCCGATCGCTTGAATAACATTTGGCGAGTTCCCGCTTGTTGAAATCGCGAGGAGTACATCGCCCGAGTTTCCTAATCCTTCCACGTTGCGTGCAAACACGTTTTCAAACCCGATATCGTTCCCGCCGGCGGTGAGGTTTGAAGAATCAGTTGTTAATGCAATTGCCGGCAATGCCGGACGTTGGATATGATGACTTAGTCGAATCATAAATTCTGTTGCAATATGCTGGCAATCCGCGGCACTTCCGCCGTTTCCGCATAGAAGCAATTTGTTTCCGTTTTTAAATGCCTGAACAATTAAATCTACAGAACGCAAAATAGAGTCCTGACAGGCGGCTTTCATTTTAATTTTTGTTTCGGCACTTTCATCTAACGAAGAAAGAAAAAATTCAATTTTATTCATATAGGCTAATTAATTTTATTGATGTTGATTATGTGATTTTAGATGATTTGAAATGGATTGCATCGGCAAATTCGGATAATAGAGTCCAATTTTTTGAAGATTCAAAGAAATTTCCGGTAACGATAATTTTTGCGCCGCTTATCGCCATCTTGGCGGCTGTTTCAGCGGAACGTATGCCGCCGCCGGCGATAATCGGAATTGTACAGACTTGTGAAACAGCCTGAACCATTTCAAAAGGAATATGCTCTTTTGCACCGGAGCCTGCTTCAAGATAGACAAACTTCATCCCGAGATATTGTGCAGCAAGTGCAGTTGCCACGGCAATTTCCGGTTTGTGGCGTGGAATAGGCTGACTACCGCTGATATACTCCGCGGTTGTTCTCACCGAGGACTCTATTAACATATACCCGGTGGAAATCGGCTCGATTTTCATTTGACGAATCAACGGGGCGGCAATAACTTGTTTCCCTATTAAATGTTCCGCGTTTCTTCCGGAAATAAGAGAAAGGTATAGCAACGCGTCAGCGATGGGTGATAACTGGTTAAGGCTACCCGGGAAAAGTATAGCGGGAATATCAGTATGTGTTTTTACGATTTTTAAGGTTTCTTCCAAATTGCCGCTCATAAGCAAACTGCCGCCAATTAGGAAAGCATCCACACCGGCTTGGATACTATGCTCCAGAAACTCCGGAGCTTTCGCCGGTGAAAATTTATCTGGGTCTATCAGCACTATATAGGCGGCTCCTTTCCTGCCTGATTGATCCAAAAGGTAATTATATACGGATATTACTTTGCTAAGCATAAAGTACAAATATATTTAATTTTCACGATGAAAAAAACATAAGATTTAATTTAGAATCATTGTTGTCCGATAAAAAGTGGGAACAAAGAAAAAAGATGCGATTTGAGCTCATAAAGACTAATCCATACTGAATATCAATAGAATTCTGATTGTCGCCTAAGAAATATTTCAACGGAAAATTTTGTATGTCTTTTGAACATAGACTCTATTTGCCAACTGTTCTTGTATATCCCCTATCATATCCCGCGGCAAATCGAAATTATTTGTTAGAATTCATACACTTTTCCCTTTTTCACTATCATCAACAAAATAAAAATCAATACTGCATTATATTTTCTTTCCGTTGGTTGTCTTTAACTTGTTATTGGTTTAGTATGAATTACCCTCGTTACACGTTTAATAAACAACTTCAATCAATCGAATAATCTCATCAGCTTTTTTTTCAACAGTATTAAAATCGTTGCCGCGAACTGTTATATGTCCAACTTTTCTGGAGGGCTTGGGCGATTTACCGTAATAATGAATATGAGTATCTGAAAACTTTGCTATTTCTCCGAATGATGGTAAAGCACCAACAAGATTAATCATTTTTGAGTATCCGGTCAAATCGGTGCTGCCAAGCGGGTAATCAAGTATTGCCCGCAGGTGATTCTCAAATTGAGAGGTAACTGCTCCTTCAATTGTCCAATGTCCAGAATTATGAACACGCGGGGCAAATTCATTTACCAATAATCCTTCATCAGTTTCAAAAAATTCTATCGTCAGTAAACCGGCATATCCAAGTGCCGTCAGGAGCTTGCCGGCATATTCCTCCGCGATGCCCGCGAGTGATTCTATATTGGGAGCAGGTGCAGCTGAAGTATAAAGAATGCCGCGCCGATGTTCATTTTGCACCAACGGGTAATACGCCGTTTCACCGGATAAATTCCTGACCACCATCATCGACATCTCCCTTTTAAAGTCTATCTTTTTCTCTAAAATTAACGGTACTGAAATCATCTCCCGAACGGCTGTAGTAAGTTCATCAATAGTTGCAACTACTCTCTGCCCTTTACCATCATATCCGAATCGGCGGGTTTTGAGTACCGCCGGCAAGCCTGTAACCCGCGCAGCATTTTCAATATCATCAAGACTGTCAATTGGACAAAATTGCCCAACAGGGATACCAATTTTTTTCAAGAATGATTTTTCAAATAGTCGCTCCTGAGATATTTCTAATGCTTTCCGGCTGGGAACGACAGGAACTTTTCGCGAAAGATAGTCAACAGAGCTAAGCAAAATATTTTCAAACTCATAAGTCACTATATCCGCCCGCGAGGCAAGCTCATCAAGTGCTGTCTCATCGTCATAGTTCGCGCAAATATGCCTCCCGATTGATTCCATCGGGGCATCTTTCGCGGGGTCTATGAACACGAATTCTAATCCCATCGGCAGTCCCGCGAGTGCCAGCATCCTGCCTAATTGTCCGCCGCCTAATACGCCAATACGCATAAGTAATTGTTAATGGTTAATGGTAAATTGTTAATAAGTCCACTCTAAGTTGTCAATTGTTAGGGCTTGATAAGAAATAACTTTTACATCTTCTAAAATAACCCCTTCGCGATCTTCGCGTGAAAAATTGTTAAGGTTATTTATGAACAAGCGGTCTATGGCATCTGCTTTTTTTTGCTTTGATATTCTTTCATCCACATATACATCGGGGTAGTAAACGGCACGGCTGCTATTCTTCCTCCAAAACCGATAAACCTATATACAAACGTTGGAATGTCAATCACTTTTACATCTTTCATAACATTGGAATTAATATCCAATCCGAATTTAACAGCAAGTTCAGCTGTTTTTTTGTTCATTAATTTTTCAACAGCTTTTATTTTAAGCATAAGCTGCAAGTCTTTCTTAACAGCTTCAAACGGCTTAATGAATAAAGAATCCGCCTCTTTTACTTTCATTACTTTCATTAAATAGTAAGTGCTGTCAACTTTAATTGGTCCAATAATATCCCCATATTTATATAAACGAAGTTTATCATCGAAAGGTGCAAAATGCGAATATGGCATTGGTGAATTCGCAGCATATTTGTTCTGCTTATAAAGCATTGCCAATTTATCAAAATCAGCCCCGCTATTCAACAAATCCATTATTTTTGACATCGTATCAAGATCGTTATGCGCGGCAATAGATAATTGTATTTTCCCGATTGCTTCCCCCGATGAATTCATCTTTGAATAATAATCATTTACTTGGTTTTCAGACACATTCGCGGAATCTATATACCTGTTTCTTATAAGCTGCCCAAGAGCATTTTCCTTCCATACACTTAATTCCAGCTCAGCAGCTGTTTCAGCGTTAGGAATAGTGTGCAAGCCCTCTCTATATAGATATTCCTCCTCTGTAATCTGCTGCAAATCCTTTACAAGTTTACCTTTGATATACTTTAAATTACTTGAACGAATTGAGAATCCGTGAAATGCGAAATAATCAAGAATTTCACTCACTGTCACCGATTTCCCCGGAAAACGAATTATTTCCTGATGCAAAAATTCCGTTGACATTTCATCACGCAGAGTATAAATATTCTTTTCGTTCAAATATAGAACTGTATCATTTCCGCTGATTTTGTTAACTGATTTTATTTGCAGAAGCAGCCTCTCGGAAAGCAATTGTACATTCTTTTCATTGAAATTGATCTTTACATTCTTTAACAAATTTGAGAGATACAACTCCCCTGCTTCGCGTACGCGCCTTTCTTTAAGACGATATTTATAGGTTTTGAGCGGGTCTTTAGGTTCGCCGGGATTATCATCTTTTCTAACTAATTTAAATATAAGCCACAGATTGCCGTCACGAATTGGAGCAGTGTATTGATTAACTTTTAACTCAAACAGAATGTTTTCAATCCATTCTTTGGTCATATCACCATAATGAATTACATAAACATCCTTCGCACCGGGGCTTGTCTGTTGCAATAATAGCGAATCAAATGATATTTTATTATTATTCAATTCATTGTACATTCCGGCGATAACAGATGAATCGTTATTTGAAAGAATTAATAAAGAAAGAATATACTTATTCATCTCTTGAGCGTGTTGAATATCAGTGCCGGAAATAGTTATTTTTGGTTCAATAACTTTTTTAAAAAGTTGATCCCTTATAAACATTTTCCGAAGTACACCAAGGTAGCCTTGCAAATCAGGGTTGGAAACAAAACCTGATAGCTCGGCTTCTTTTGCCCAAAGTTTCTCTGCAATCATTGAAGCTAATAACTGCTGTTTAGCAGAATCTGCACCAAATAAAGGATCAACAACTTGAGGACTGAGTTCATATCGGTTCTTAAACTCTGTTTCAGAAATCTCTCCGCCGGCATATCTCGCGATAATTCTATCCTGTGAAAAGCATTTGGATGTAATAATTATGAGAAAAAATAGGAAAATATAGATTTTCATTAAATATTTAGTACTGATATAAATTTTGGATGTAACAAAAAAGCAGACAAGTTTCTATTCGTAAACTCAGATTATTATTCTCCAATGAGAAAATAACTGTTTTCAGAAATACAAACTTGCCCGCCCTAAGTACTTGTAAAAAAATAACCTTTACATCTTCTAAATCTAACCTTTGCGGTCTTCGCTTCTTTGCGTGAAAGTCTTAATGTTATTTCTGAACAAGTCCTAATATTAAAAGAGGACTTTTACACTCTTTTATAAACTATTTTAAAGTGAATTTCTGTTCTAATTTATCAACGTAAATGACAAATTCACCTTCTTCAATAATTCTGGTATTATCCCGCCCAATAAATGACAAAGCATCAGGATGAATAGTAAAACTTACTTCTTTTGTTTCACCCGGATTCAAAGAAATCTTATCAAATCCTTTTATTTGTCTTACCGGTCGTGATACACTGCCATATAGATCACATAAATATAACTGCACGCTTTCAAGAGCTTCCACTTTGCCGGTATTTTTCACGTTCACGGTAACTTTTATATCCTCACTTTTTGAAATAACATTTTTGTCAATTTTCAGATTCGAGTATTCAAATGTTGTATAACTCAATCCAAAACCGAATTTCCACTGAGGATCATATTTCAAATCATCTCTTTGTTCAATCGGTTTATGATCATAATGATATAAAGCAGCAGGATATTTCGGATAAGAAAAAGGCAGCTTCCCGCTTGGAGCTGCTTCGCCTGATAAAATTTTTGCAATCGCATCGCCGCCCATCATTCCCGGCAGCATCGCTACTAAAATCGCATCTGCCTTGTCAACAATTTTCCTTATAATACGCGGACGACCTTCCAGCATAACAAGAACAATCGGTTTATTTAGCTTGCTCAGTTCATCGACTAACTTTAGCTGAGAAGCATCTAATTCTAAGTCATCAAAATTTCCGGGTGTTTCGCAGTATGCCGCCTCTCCTAAACAAACAACTATTGCATCAGCATTTTTTGCCTGTTCAACTGTTTTATTTGTATTTATATCTTTATCAATGGAGGTTCCTTCAGAGTAAACGACATTATCAGCTCCAAATTTGGACTGCAGTGCTTTCAAAACAGTATTAGCAGATTTGGGATATAATGCATCTTCATTGCCCTGCCACGAAAACGTCCAGCCGCCATTAAGCGTAGAAAGTAAATTTGAAGTTGGTCCGGTTACTAATAATTTTGCTCCCTGCTTAAGCGGTAAAACATTATTTTTATTTTTAACCATTACAATAGATTCAACCGCGGCCTGCAGATTAACGGCTTGACTTTCCGGTGTTCCCACCAATGAAGCTCCGTTTTTTTCAGGATATGGATTCTCGAATAACCCGAGCATCATTTTAACTTTAAGAATACGGCTCACAGCTTCGTTTATTCTTTCTTCCGGAACTTCCTTTTTTTGTACCAGTTCAAGCAGCAAAGTATAAAATGAATAGTCATAAGGAACCATACTCATATCAACACCTGCCATAACTGCCATTTTAACTGCTTCACTTGGCGATTCCGCGACACGGTCTCTTGTATATAGACGTTTGATATCTTCCCAATCTGAAACCACCACGCCGGTGAATTTTAATTCACCGCGCAAAATATCTGTCAGTAAATGATGATCCGAGTGAGTAGGAATGCCGTCAACTTCAGCTGAATTAACCATTATGGTCATTGCACCGGCTTTAATACCTGCTTCAAAACTTGGTATGAAGTATTCCCGCATCATTCTTTCAGAAATCCACGCCGGAGATCTGTCTTTGCCATTCATAGGAAAACTATAACCTACATAATGCTTTAAGCAAGTAGCAACTTTATCCGGAGCAGCAATATTTTCCCCCTGCGATCCAATAATATACTCTGAGCCCATTGTTGAAGTAAGAAAAACATCTTCACCAAATGTTTCCCAAAAGCGGGGCCATAACACCTGTCTTCCGAGGTCCATTCCGGGATAAAAATTCCAGGGAATACCTGAAGCTCTTACTTCTTTTGCAGTAATTTCGCCAGCTTTTCTTTCTAATTCTTTATTCCAAGTTGCAGCCATAGAAATTGCCTGCGGGAAAAGAGTGGAATTTTGAGTAAAAGTTGCTCCGTGGATAGCATCTATACCATATAAAACCGGAATTGAATTATTTGTTTTCTTTGTGGCGATATCCTGAATTTTGGTAATAAGTTCGTGCCAATATTCAACCGAGTGTGCAACATTATATACATTTAGTATGCTGCCAACGTGATATTTAACAATTGCTTCTTCAAGAGCTTTTTCATTAATAATATGTTTTTTGTTTTTGGTACCCTCCTGTGATGAAACTGCCTGAAGTGTCAATTGTGTCATTTGACCAATCTTTTCTTCAATTGTCATTTTGGAAAGCAGTTTTGCTACCTTTTTGTCAATTTCTTTATTTGACTCTATATTTTTCGGAAACTCTGCACCGAAAACAACAGAGCATATAATGACAGCCATTAAAAACATTTTCATATTGAACTTACCTTTCGTTTAATTAAATTATTTAAAATTACTTTGAAAAACAGCTTGCCGCGACAGAAACATTAGTTGTGCAGCGGCAAAAATCTGCATCTCGAAATGAATGAATCGCATATTTATCAGAAATTAATTCCAAATGATATTTTCTGAATATTACTTAATCTGCCAAAATCCTGATACGCGTAGTCAACTAATAAAGCAACGCTTCCAACTAAAGACTGACGCAATCCTATCCCAAGAGTTAATCCTTCTTCTGAATCCGTCAAAAACAGGGATTTATACCCTGCACGGAGGGAAACAAGATTATCATAAATATATTCCGCGCCAACATTTAGGCTCTCATAATTGTCACTCGGGTGCAAAGCATCAACCGCGATAGTTATTTTATTTAATTCAGTTCTAAGCGGCTGATATACTACACCAACCCGGAATGTCAGCGGTAATGCCCATTCCCCTGTTTCTATATAAGCAGGAATCTTCCCATTGTTACCGGTACTGGATGGGTTCTCATCGTATAAAACTAAATTTGAGGTACCAAGAAGCTGCATCTTACCGCCAAAGTTAGTGATTGACATTGCCAATATGGCATCATCAAACGGTGTTATATATTTAACACCCATATCAAATGCCATTGAAGATGCACTCATCCGCCATATTGATTGATAGATTATTTTCGGGTTAAAACCGATAGAAAATCTATCATTCAGTTTCATCGCGTAAGCCAATGAAAAAACGACATCGCGGGCAGTAAAAGTTTGACCGGTGCCTTCAGGGTAGTCTATAGTTGTTTCTTTCATTTCACCATAATCAGATGAAGTAAAGCCAAAGCCGATAGAGCCAAAGTCACCCAATTTATACGAGGCTGCAACAAAGTTATATTTAATATCAGCAAACCATTCTGTATGATCAAATATTAAATTCGCTCCGTCCAAATCAGCCAAACCGGCAGGATTCCAATATATTGCAGAAGCATCATCAGCAACACCAACGAATGCACTGCCCATACCCGCTGCTTTTGCTCCCTGCCCAATAGATAAAAACGGGGCAGCCGAAGTCCCTTTCTTTGAAACATCTCTTTTAAAAGTCTGCGCTTGCGTTATGTTCGCGGTCACAATGAAGAGTAAGGTTATTAACAGTATTTTTTTCATTTCAAACTCCTTATTTAATAATCGCGAATTTGCCGATATGTGTTCCCACACCCGGAGCATCAACGTGATAAACATACAATCCGTAGGCGGCATCCATTCCATCATCGGTAACCAAATTCCAAGAAAGAGAACCATTTGTCATACTATAATCTTTATGAAGCGTTTTAATTAACGCGCCGGCGACAGTATATATTCTTACTGTAGATTCCGTTGGAAGATGAATAAAATCAATTCTTCTTTCGCCGCGGCCTGTTGAGTTTATATTCACCCGCTCCCAGGAAGCAGAACCGAGATATGGATTTGGAACAACACCAACATTCGCGAGCGTTTCCTTTGCCTTGTCAGAACTGATTTTCTCAGATATTGTCTTGAATGTAAAATAATCTCCAGTTTGGAATGGACGCTTAGTTTTTATTAGATACTTATCTCCGTTCTTCGGTAAATTGGTAATACCTGTCAGCGCAGAATCATAGCTTATGCTCCAAGCTGCATAAATATTTGTTGTATCTCCGGATGTAGCAGTAGAAAATTCAAGAATTTTTATCTTGTCTCCTAATGAAAGTACATTGTTCGCATCAACATCATCGACTGAAACAGCACTCTGTTTGCCGGTTGTAAGATTTATTACTTTAAAATGAACCGGTATGGGAGAATAATAATTATAATACGTCAAATATGTACTATCAGAAAAACTAATTTCATAGTCAGCTGGCCAAGGAAAACTATAACTAGTCAAATCAGCAGAAACTGCTATTTTTACGTTACTTTTCCCAACAGACCATCCTGTACCGCTAAGATCAACTGAAACTGCAGTGTCATTAAAAACCGTTAATGTTATTCCATCAAACAAAGGACCAACTCTTCCAAGACCAATCATAGTAGTATCAACAAAAGATGCCAAAGTAGCACTTGAGTCTGTTCGCACAATACTATATCCTAATGTTTTGTATTTAGGGGAAAGGGCATCTGATTTGAATGTAACTTGATATGAAGCATTATCTTTCACAGCCCTTGGATTTACTACTATGGGTAAAATGTAACCGCTTCCCAATCCATTGGTAACTTTCTTTAGATCACCGGAAAAACCTGGGGAATTATAACCAGCGGGTGAAGCATTCGGGACAACCATAGCAGTGTTTATATCCGTAAATGTGACCACACCTGAAAGGTCTTCAGAGATAATTTTTGTACATTCTGATGGTTGCAATCCTGTTGTCCCAAATTTAGTATCTCCCATATCATACGAAACACAGGCGTAATAATATCGCTTTCCATTCACAACGGTAGTGTCAATATATGAATGCCTCAAACCTGTGTTATCACCTCTCCAAAACCTTGCACCATTAATACCGACAGGATCAGGTCCATTAATAGTATCTTTTAGATCAAATTGAGCAATAGGTTTCCAATATTTTGCATCCCCTTTAGAATCCGTGATTACTTTTATATCATTAAAAGCAGCTTCTTCACTTCGATAAATAAGATATCCCTCAAAATCATTTCTCTTTAAAACTCTGTCATAAGATGTCTCCGCATTTTTATCCCATAAAAGATAAACTTTCTTATCTCCGGCAATTGCAGTTAAAAATGGTTTAGACGGCGGCTTTGAGAAATTGTAATTGGAATTGTAAATTTGTTGAACTGTTTCTTTATTAAATTTGATATCTGTTAAATCATTTCCAAATACAAGTGCCATAGAAAATCTTTCGCGTGAATTTATGTTCAATGGAAATGTACCTGAAGCAAAAACCATACTAATATTTGCTCGCTGCAGTGAGGTATCGAAATGATGATAATCCATCTTCTTCCACATAGATTCATCATCCCTTGGCCACCCGCCGCCAACTCCGCCATCACCTAATCGGTAAATTGAAACTGCAGTAAGACCAATTTGATCGGATTCATCTTTATCTAACCTATCAAAATTAGGTTCCCCGTCATCCGGCTTTCCATTACCTTGAGTGTTGTCTAAATCCGGTCCAGTATAACCTACATCAAAAGGACCAATACCATCTGTACCAACATCATCGTTCAATGGTTCATTTGAATCCCATTTGCCATTACCATTTAAATCTGTATAGCCAACCCAATCGTGGTCATTGTCAATGCCATCATCTCTTCTTTCGTCAATCATAACATCGTGATCATTATCAATTTTATCTGTGGCATTCCCCGGTGATTCGAGATACGCGTAACCATAATATCCCGTTTTCCACGGCTCCGGTTTCGCATAACCATCACCATCATAACAATATGCCAAACTTATTAAGGTATCAAACGAAGCGCAATCATCTTCGTTATCCTTTTCTCCACCAATACCAACATCAGTATAAAACCCAAAAATAGTTTTGGGATAATTGTAATCACTAATATTTACAATATCGTAATGCCAAAAAATAATATCCTCAGCAAGCACGTGTGACCATTGAAACCCTCGTACCTCGACACGAAGACCTATACCGCCGCGTGATAAATCAGCGGCAATCGGCTGATATAAATAAGGAGATTTGACAAATTCTTTGTCTTTTGAATCATCCATAACAAAAAAAGTTTCAAAATCAGAATTTTGCACACCCTTGCCAAAATAACCATACCAATATGTATTCCAATCACTGGTGATTCCTAGTGCCGCAGGCCATATTTTGGGCCAAGATGCACTATCAGTATTGATAGCCGGCGTATTATTGCTTGGATTCATATATCCGGGGATTGGCTCCAATCCCCAAATTAAACCGGTAACCGGATCCTTATCCATCCACTCTCTATATGATGTTTCGAGTGAATGAATTACTTGTTTATTCCCAGGAGCAGTAAATTCAGCAGCAATTAATACAGCAACACCATCAAGATATGTATGTCCTGTTCCCTTTGGCCACTCGCCTGAAGGCTTATATGGCCATTGCCCCACTTCACCGTTATTATAAAATAATGTACGCACTTGGTTGCCATCCATAGTACCCCCGCGTCGATAGCGAAAATCACCTTTTTGATCATCGCGATACAATTGTGTTTTAGGACTGACTTGCGAATAATTATTTAACGATGCAAAAAGCAAGATTACCCAAAATATATATTTATTTATCATTATCTATTCCTTATTCTATAATCCGAATCCAAAACCAACTCTAACTTCTCGAGGTTTTGAAAACATTGAAGGGTTATTAACATACTGGTCTATAGTATTCAAACCAATCACCGCTGCTGCATATTGTGTATTGGTATCGCTAGTAGCCCTGCCGGTTGTCCAATATACACCATATTCATTCTTAATATCAAGGATGTTATACACTAACAAAAAAGTCGAAACATCCACACCAAAGATTTCAAATCGTTTATCGGCACGAAGATCAACATTATATGTACTTGGCTTTACAGCGTTATTTTCAAAGGTAACACCCTTGGAGACTCTCGCATCTTCGGTGTATGGCGAACCTGAACCATATTGCATAATAAGCCCTATGTTCCAATTATTCATTTCTCCAATATTTACAGAAAAATTAAGCGTGTTACGCTGATCCCAATCTAAAGGAATAACGTGCTTACTTTCTTCTTGAGGAGGTGTACTTTGGTTCTTATAAAAGACCGCGTAAGGATCAGAAGCGTTTCCTTCCGCGATCTGATACGTGTAATCCAGCTTCGCGCTAAAGAAATCACCAAATCGTTTATCTATTGATATGATAAATCCGCGAACATTTCCATAATCTCTGTTAATAAAACGCGCATATTTCATAACATTTCCGTATGCATTAACTATTTCCATACCAAGCAAATTACGAATGTCGCGATAATAGAATGAACCATTTAGAATGATTGAACCGAAAAAAACCTGCTGCAATCCGATTTCATACATAACCGTCTTTTGAACACCAAGGTCTGGATTTCCTACAACCCTTGTTAATGAATTTACTTTTGGTAATGGGATGCCCGTATTTGTATATAAATTTCCAAAATTAGGAATCTGAAAAAAATGTCCGTAAGAAAAGCGAATTATTCCCTGGTCGGTAATTGGAAATGAAACTCCAAAACGCGGGCTTAATTGTAGTTTGGCCTTTGCTTTTGTAAATTGATTATACCCGTTGTAAAGAGTATCATTGTTTGGATTTTGCTTGTCAGCAGGCAGTGATGCTTTTGGATCAAAATAATCCATACGCAAACCGATATTAATAATCATAATGTCATATTCCATCTTATCCTGTATGTAGGCGGATCCTTCAACCGGATATTTGGTATAGTCAACATTACGTCCATTATCTGTAATCACTCCTTTAGATGGATATCCGATTTTAAAAATAGTTTTGCCTGCACTATTTACCGAGTCTCCTACATTGACCATACCTAATTCTTGATTATAAATTTTGTGAACACGGGCTTCAATTCCAAAACCAATTTTATGTTTTTGCGATATCTGGGACGAAAGGCTATACGCAGCTAACATAGAATTTGTTGTTCGTGAATATCTGCTTCCGTCATTTCCACCCGAGCGAAAAGTATAACCTGTTAATGGCCATCCTTGAGTTGGATCTACATATCTCGCATCATACATATTCTCATAAAGGTACCCCTTATAATCATTCGTTATATATGATAATTTCAAAGTTTGAAGAGTATTCGCATTTGGGAAATGAGACAACTGTAAACTATGAAAATAATTAGTACTGTAGTGATTCAAAATTCCGTCCGGGGTCTGAAAAAAACTATGATCATATATTTTACTAAAATTATTGTCATAAAAAAAACTATATGAAATTTTTACTTCTGGTAAACCATAAGTTAATTTGCCGTTAAACGAATTATGTCGTTCAGGATTCATCGGAACATATTTGTTATCACCGGTATTACGGGCAACCCAAACCGATTGATTAGATTGATCAGGCAAATAAGGAACACTATCTGTAACATTATATACTCGTTTCCCATACAAATAGCCATCACTCTCTGAATGGCGAAATGTTGAAAAGAACGTTAAACCTTGAAGTCCGGTTGGACCTGATAAATTAACTTGAAAATTATTGGTTGCTAACCGAAGAGGCTTATTTAGATTTTGAAAAAGATCCGAGTTTGATGTAATAAAATTCCCAGCGTAAGTGTTTACCGAACCCTCCCACTTTGTACCGCCATCCTGGATAACCGTGTTAACAACCCCTGACATAGCCTGACCATATTCGGCGTTAAAAGTTCCGCTGATAACTTCCATCTGGCGAATACTCGAATTATCAACGTGAAGGCTCATTTCTCCATTAAATGCATCAGTTACAGGGACACCATCGACCAAATATGAAACTTCTCCGGTACGGCCGCCGCGAAAGTGACCGGCAACAACACCTGCCTGTAGATTAACTATTTGCCCAACTTCTTCAACCGGCATTAATTTTATATCCCCGGCTGTAACAATAGAACTTGTAGAAGTCAAATCTTTTTGAACCAAAGGACGCTCAGCCGTGATAAGGATTTCTTTTCCTATATTGACAGTTTGAGGCTGCAGTTCAACATCAAGGTTTGTGGTGAGGTCAATCTTAATTAACACCTTCTGAACTACTGCTTTTTGGTAACCGACACTGCTAATCGCCACTCTATATTCCCCGGGCGGTATGTTGGAAACTAAATAAGAACCGTCCATTTGAACAACAGCACCCAAATAAGTGCCTTCGATAACCACATTGGCACCGATTACAGCTTCTTTAGTCACCTTATCAAACACTGTTCCTTTCAGTTTACCGGTTTGACCCGCGAACAAATATGAGCTGCTAAAAATTAAATAAAAAAGTAAAAAGCTTTGAAATATTTTCACGGGGGTATTTTTCAAAAGAATAAACATAAACTTACAGATAGCCTTGTTGTATATTAAGCCATCAGGCACCCTTACAGGTGCCTGATGTTGAATTTATTATCGAACTAACATCATTTTTTTGACTTGAACAAACGAACCGCTCTCAATTTTATAAAGATACATCCCGCTTGCCAATTTACTTGCATCGAATGAAACTGAATATTTGCCTTGTTGTTTAAAATCATTAACAAGGTTTGCTATTTCACGTCCAAGTATATCAAACACTCTTATAGAAACAAAACCGGCCTTTTCTATCGAATAATCAATCTTTGTAGATGGATTGAAAGGATTTGGATAATTCTGTTTCAAAGAATATGAAATTGGATTAACATTATTGTCATTTACTGCATCCCAGTTCTGATTTGCAACCCAGGTATTCAGCCAGCGGTTTACGTAAAGAAATGATAGGTCTTCATTGTATGGTGAAAAAGTCAATATGCCTTTGCGTGTTCCAAGAACATCTGCATCATTGATGGCAATATCAATAGGAATCCTCATACCTTCTACCGGAACGAACAAAGTATCCTTTAATTTTGAAGCCAAATCAGCTAATGGAATTCTTGCTTCTACGACATATCCGAGGGGAGGCTTTACTTTCCAAATATAATTTGTACCAGGCAAAAGAATACTATCTTTCACCGCGTCAATAAGCAAACGATCTTTCGCGAATCTGAAATGGTAGTCCGGTTGATATCCGTGCTGGTAATAATAATGAGGGTTTCCGTGCTGGTTATATAGACCTATATATAAATCAGGACAATCGTTTTTATAGGTGGCTACAGAAGGATCAGAAACGACTAAGTTGTCTGTCACGTCAAATGCCGCGTACAAATAGTTATTATCAACTGCCAAATAAACTTTCGCTGAAATATCGTTATTACCTGAAAAAGAAGTTCCACCGCTTCCGGTCGGGAAAAAAGGATGCCCCGAATTATCTGAAGGTTTTATTATAATAGGAGTAATTCCTGCCCATTCGGAAAGATTGCCATCCGCGGCAAAACTTACAGGTGGATTTAAAGATATTGTAGGAACACCTTTAGCGGTATTTGTAACAGGTACCGAGTTTGAACTCACTACACTTGCATTACCCGCTGCATCAACACATACAACCGCGTAATAATAGGTTACCGACTTATCTACATTCGGGGAAAAGATTAAGTGAGAATATTGCATAGGTGTGGAATTATCTGCCACAACACCTATTCTTGCTGCTTCAAAGCTCGGGTTTATAATATTCTTTAACTCTGCATCCGTAATAGGTAAGTGGCTAAAGTAAATGTTATATGTTTCGTTTGTTTCACCTTGAACGCGATTCCAATTAATAGTATTAGTATAGTCCGCGGTATTTGTAGCACTAACTCCTGTTGGAGCCTCAGGCGGATACACATCAAACGGCAAAGGATTACCTGTCCACCAATCGGTAATATAAATAACTTTTCCAGCGATTCCTGTATGATTATAAACTGCTGAACTATCCGTCATAATTTGAATTGCATTTATATTAGCAGTATCAAATCCGGTTGTGCCATCCTTCGGAAACATATCTTTAAGTGCAAACGCGTACTGATTCCAAGTATTATCCCCTTTGGGAGTAAATACTTTAGCAACTGTCGCTCTTTTATTGGTATCAGATTTCATATAACTCTCAAATTGTATTCTCAATGCTCCTACACCCGCATCGCATTTTAATTTAAATCTAATACTATCAAGATTCCATACATCTCCAAACTGAAAGTCAAATTTGGGATTATCAATATTAACGCCAACCCCGCATTTTCCGTTTTCTTGAGTCCATTGGATGGTATTGCCTTTAATGCCTGCACTCTGTGGAACTACGGCGGCATCCGCATCAGTCGGGTGTGCGAACAGTAAAGTATTTCCAGACAATGAGCCGCCATTAAAAATAACTGATGGGAAAGCTATAGAACCGGGAGTACCAATCCACCAATCCGATATATCGATTTCTTTACCAGATAATGATCCGGATTCTGTATTTAATCCAATGATTATTATCTTTGAATTATCGAATCCTAGACCTCCCGATTGAGATAAAGTCAAACTATTCAATGCTATGGAATACTGATGCCATTGACCATCCGAAATAAGGTTAATGCTAGTGCCTTTATAGTCAGCTTCAGGAACTCCATTCGGACCATCTAAGCTGCTTTTAAGTTTAATTGTCAATGATGTCGGGCCAACATCAGGATCACATTTCAATTGAAATTTTATACTTTCTGTTGACCACATACTTGATAAATCGTATGCAAGAACAGTATCTTTGACGGAAAAACCCATTCCCGTAATACCGCTTCCCCCTCCATCTCCCGTTTTCCATCTAATCGCGTTAAGATTTGAATCAGGGCCGGCACCCCACAAAACATCCACGATGGAAGAACCCCAACCCCACATCCAGAGTTCATTTGAATAATTTTTCCCGTTAAATAAAACAACGTCTCTTGATGTTCCCGTTGCTTTTTTCCCGTTGCCGGCAGCCCCGAAAACATTACCTGCAATGACGAAAGTCATCAGGAAGAGAAAAAACAAGTTGAGTTTTTTCATAATATATATCTTTCTATTTGTGTATATAATTAAGTTAATCGGAATTTTTCCGGAAATCCGACTCTTTTTGATTTATTGTTTATAAATTTGATTAAAACCACAAACTCCACATACCGATTATTATCATCACGATAAACACCGAGAAGAGTAAGTTCGCTCTTATTCCGCTACGCGGTTATTAAAGTAATAAAAGCCGGATTAATAATAATTTAAGCTAAATCATCTGTTTATTTAACCCGCGCTAAAATTAACTCGCTCAAATATCTTTTTTTTGCAAAATGACGTGTCAAAGTTACAAAATTTTCTGATAAAATAATACCTAAAAAAACTAAATTGCTTATATTTACAAAAATTATGCAATAGATGTTGCAGAGCATCAAATTATTTAATATATTGATAATGATAATCTAACACGATACAACAGCTAAATTTCGTCCATACGATAATTCTTGCCGGACAACCTGAGGGCTGGGGATGTGGCACTGATATATTTATCAGTCATAGATTGAGTTAATATAGGTTGATTAATGATTAATAAAAAGGCGGGTCATTTGCATCATAAATATTGTTTACTCTTTCCCTTTTATTCTGAGCCGGTGCAATCGGCAGAGGATGATACAGAGCGGGCTGAATTTGACAAATGTTCAATGATTGAACGAAGTAATGACTTCATAAGTATAATAGATACTAACGCTCAGTTTGAGTATCTAAATCCAGCATTTTTAAAATTCACAGGTTACAATCCGGAGGACCTGCTGGGCAAATCCATAACTATGTTTTATTCAAACTTTTCGAATAATGAAAAAGTTATTGAGCTATGGGAAAATATAAATAATGGGCAGTCATATTCCGGTGTTGTGCTTTGTAAAAAAAGAAGCGGCGAGTTGTTTTATAATGAGAATATTATTAATCCTGTAATTAATTCGTTAGGAGTTGTAAACGGCTATATGTCAATGGGAAGAGATGTTACTTCACGAATAATATTTGAACAAGAAAATAAAATGCAAGAAGAGCGTTTTAGATTAATTGTCGAAAATATTTCGGATATTATTTTTCTTCTAACGGGAGATGGGAATATTGAATATGTCAGCCCTACTGTTTCCTCATTATCATATCTTCCAGTAGAACTTGCAGGAAAAGAATTCGTTTCGTTGATGGAACCCAAATATCGTGATGAAATTACCGGCATTTTTTATCAGGCAGCCTCCAAAAAATCTATGTCATTCTCTTTTGAGATATGTATCGCGGATAAAAACGGTATTAAAAATACATTTGCAGCTTCCGGCAAGATATTTTCTGAAAAAGACGGCATAAACAAGTTTATTATTATCTGCCGGAACATCAATAAGCAGAAGCAGCTTCTTGAAGAGCTGGAGCAATATAAGGGTAATCTTGAAAAACTTGTGGAAGAACGAACATCAGAATTACTATCCACGAATGAGAAATTAAGCAACGAGGCGGCCTGGCGTAAAGAAGCAGAAGATGAACTTTCTGTTAAAGATGAACGACTCGCGCTAGCGCTCGAGGTTTCGGCTTATGGACTATGGGATATTAACCTTGAAAGCGGTTCAATTTACTATAACGAGCGGTTTTCGGATATTCTGAATATTCCTATTGATAACAAACACGTGATAGACTTAAAAAACTTTGAATCTTTCATTCACCCCGATGACCTATTTTTATTCAAAGATAAATTTAGAAATCACCTTTCAGGGAAAAGTGATTTTTTTGAAATGGAACTGAGAATATTAATTAATAATGATGTGATGAAATATGTGTCGCTCAGGGGTAAAGTGGTGTCTCGCGACAGTGATGGAAACCCGATGCGGTTTATAGGGAGAATGGAGGATATCACTTTACGAAGAAGTGTTGAGGATAAACTTCAGAAAGCACTTGAACGCGAAAAAGAACTAAATGAACTGAAATCTAGATTTATTTCAATCGTGTCTCACGAATATCGCACACCGCTTTCCACTATTCTTTCTTCCGCTGAGATTCTGGAATTGTATGAAGGGCAGCTGAATGCACAGCAAAAACAAGACCTATATAAAAAAATAGAGACTTGTGTCGATGAAATGATTGAACTGCTTGATGACGTGATCACTATGAGCAAATATGATTTGGAAAAGGCAAACTATGCTATTTCTGTTTTTGATATTATATCTTTTTCAAAAAGCATCATTCACGATATTTCCGCCGGATTTAAAATTACGCCGGCAATACACTTTAGTTCAGTTTTAAATGAATTCGAAATTAATTCTTCACCTATATTGTATAAACAAATTCTTACTAATCTTGTAACCAATGCCATTAAATATACTCCCGTTACGAAAAATATTTATATCATCATTAGAAAAAATGTTCCGTTTTTTTCACTTGAAGTGAAGGATGAGGGAATTGGAATTCCTGATGAAGATCAAAAATTATTGTTTGAACCTTTTTCGCGGGGGAAAAATGTGGGTTCTATTTCCGGTTCCGGACTAGGCTTGCCGATAGTGAAAAGGTCTGTTGATTCGCTTCAGGGAAAGCTGACGTTTGAAAGCTATTTGAATTTAGGCACAACATTTCAAATTGAACTTCCAATAGACTATAACCTTTAAAAATAAAATTAGGATGAAAGAAATTCTTATTATTGAAAATGATGAAATGTTCACTCAGAATATAAAATTTCATCTTGAACAAAAAAAATACAGAGTTCTAACGACATCAAATGGAAAAACCGCACTTGGAATAGCAAAAAAAAATTTACCTGACCTTATCTTATCCGAGATAAATCTGCCCGGAATGGATGGTTTCAATTTGTGTAAGGAATTACGGCAGTCACCTGCCACTAATAAAATTCCGATTATATTTCAAACATCACGCGCTGAAGATTCTGATAAAGAAGAGGCACTCGCGGCTGGGGCAAATATGTTTTTAATAAAACCGTTAAAAATTAAAACTTTGCTTGATATTATATTTGAAATGATTGGTAAAAGCTATTCAACCAATGATCGTATTCTCCTTATTTCAGAAGATCCGCCGCTTTCAGCAGACTTGAAAGAGTTTTTAATAAAGAAAGGGTATAAGGTTTTATTAAGCGGCTATACTCCGAACGTAGTTTGTGACGTAAAGCCTGCACCGGATATCATTCTTCTTGAATTTATGAGAGAAACCGAAACCATAGATGAAAAAATTCTTTCATTCACGCTGGAGCAAAATTTAAGCGATGTGCCGATCATTGTTCTGGGGACAAGGAACGAATCCGCCATTTTTAGAAAAAGTATGGGCGAAGAAGTCAGTGACTATTTAGCCAAACCGGTTAATTTTTTAGAGATACTTGCCGCGATTGAATTACAACTTGAAAAAGTGAAGTTCCGCAGGTTACTTGATTCCAATGATATTCCGGATAGCAACGAGTTTGCTGATAAAGAGTTGATTAGTGCTATTGCCACCAGGAAGGAACTTCGTAAGAGAAAACAGAAAAGCATTTTAATAATTGAAGATGATCTTGACCTAATAAGTAATTTGAGGTTGCAGCTTGAATTAAATCGTTTTACAGTCCTTTCCGCTTTAAGCGGGGAAATTGGAATCGAGTTGGCGGATATTAATCTCCCTGACTTGATAATTTCAGATATTATGCTTCCCGGTATCAGCGGATATGAAGTTAGACAACTATTAAATAATAAAATTATAACGCGCAACATTCCCTTCCTGTTTCTAAGCGCGAAAGTGGAATATGAAGATATAAGGAAAGGGATGTCGCTTGGGGCTGATGATTACCTGACGAAACCGGTAAAAATTAAATCATTATTAAAAATAATTAAAAAGAAATTTTCGCATCAAATTCCCGAAATGCAAAGTTCAGCCCCTATATCGGTGGAAACTCCGCCTCCGGCTAATACAGCGAGCGTGGAAACAGAAGTTTCAGTAGAAAATGAAATAGAAAATTTTTCTAAATTATTTAAACAAACTCGGGAAATACTCCCAATCGAGAATCCTGCACCGCGACCAATTCCACAACCGGTTACTTTTGTACAACAAGAAGTTAATGCACCGCGGACCAAATTTAGTGCATTTGAAGAATTTTATTCACGAGAGAATCGAATTATAGATTATCAAAGTATTTGCAGTGATAATATAGTGGTTGTGCGTGTAAATATTCATTGGGGAGTTAAAAAAGAAAGCAACTCTTTTTATTTATTTTTACTTGCTGTTGTTAATAAAAACAAGAGCATATATGTTATTGACCTTATGGGTGCTGAACATTTGGACTCTACCTTTTTAGGGGTAGTTGTTATGTTCAAAAAGAAAGTATCTCAAAATGGCAGCAGGGTGAAATTAGTTGTCAGTAAGGAAATGATGATGGGCAACGCAATTTTTCTGCAGGGTATATCCCGTTTGTTCGAAGTTTACAATGATGCAAAAAGCGCGATCGACTCGGATTAAAGGGCTGCTTAGTCCTTGTAAAGAAATAACAATAAAACTTTCTCACGCGAAGGTTAGATTTAGGAGATGTAATAAATTATTTCTTAACAAACCCTAAGAATTCATTTTCATTCATTTCAAATTGTAATATAAATATCGTGAATACCTTTATTCAATGGTAAACTTTTAATATATTTACTCTCTAAATTTTTCTATTCCCGCGGAATTGGCGAAATTGGCAGACGCGCTAGACTTAGGATCTAGTGGAGAAATCCGTGGGGGTTCAAGTCCCCCATTCCGCACTATTTATTTTATTAATGAGGTATGCATTTTGGAAACTGCTATCAGCAAAATTAACGAGTCTGAAAGTGAAATATCTTTTGTCATTACTCCTGCGGAGTATGCAAAAAGTTTCGAAAAAGAATATAAAAAAGAAATTTCTAAGGTATCAATCCCCGGATTCCGTAAAGGAAAAACTCCGGTTAATGTTATTCAAAGATTCTTTGGTGATTCGCTTAAATATAAAACAGCAGAGAAAGTGGCGGCTGAAGTTTTTTTTGACTATGCCGATACTAATGAGATTGTATATCTCGGGAAACCATCCATTTATGATTTTGATTACAAACCGGAAGAAAATCTCTCTTTTAAATTAAAATACGAGCATTTTCCTGAATTATCGAATCTTAAATACAGTGACTTAGATATTGAAGTAATTGACTGGAAGATTACTGAAGAAATGGTTAATGAAGAATATCGGCTAATCAAAGAAGAACGTACAACAACTGAGCCGGCTGATATCGTGGACAGTATTGATTTTACAGTTAAATGTGATCTTATACTTGTTGAAAATACCGAAGGAATACCTGTTCCTTCACCGCATACTATGGATGTGCATCTTCCCCGCTCACAAGAAGAAATTAGAACCGCGTTAATGGGAAAAGTAGTTGGCGATGAATTTGCCTTTGAATATACCAACACCCATAGTCATAACCACGAAGACGGCAGTTCACACGAACATTCAGCAACCTATAAGTATAGCGGAAAAGTTCTTGAAATTGAAAAACTCGTGTTGCCTGAGTTAAACGAAGAATTCTTCAAGAGTATTTCGGATTCAGAAGCTGCTTCCGAACAGGAATTCATAGACTTGTTGCGTGCTGATATGTCTAATGCACTTGATGCTAAGATAAAAAAAGAGACCATTCAACGGATATCCGAAAAATTAATCGAATTAAATGATTTCTCGCTTGGGGAGTATCAATTTAATCATTATCTCAACTTAATCGTTGATGATGAAATCAAGGCGCAATTAGCAAAAAGAAAAAAGTCAGTAAAAAGAGATGTACTGATGAAACGAATGGAAGCCATCGCGACAACTAAAATCAAATTATTTTACATCGAGCAAGCTATTTTAGCAGAAATAAATATCACGGTATCTGATCAACTGATTGAGCAAATTGCAAAAGAAGAAGCAGAAAAATACAACCAAGATTATGAAACGATTTTAAATATTTATAAAAATAAAGATAACCTTAAAGACATACTTTTAACAGATGCACTTTATGACTATCTTATTGCAAATAATAATATTATAAAGGTTGAAAAGGTCGATGCAGTTGAAATGCACAGCCACCACTAAAAATACAAAAGGTTTATAATGAAAAATCATATTGAAATAATGAATCAGTTAGTCCCCTATGTTATTGAACAAACAGGGCGCGGTGAACGCGGAATGGATATTTATTCCCGCCTGCTGCGGGAAAGAATCATTTTCCTCGGTACTGCAGTTGACGATCACGTCGCGAGTTTAACAATCGCGCAGCTTATTTTTCTCGAGGCTGAAGATTCTCAAAAAGATATTTATCTATATATAAACTCTCCCGGCGGAAGTGTTTCAGCAGGACTTGCCATTTATGACACGATGCACTACATTAAACCCGATGTTGCAACAATTTGCGTGGGTATGGCTGCAAGTATGGGCGCGGTGCTTCTCGGCGGCGGTGCTGAAGGCAAACGAACATCATTACCACATTCAAAAATAATGATTCATCAGCCGTGGATTGGCGGCTTGCAGGGACAAACAACAGACATTGAAATTCACGCGAAAGATATGATTAAAACACGTGATACCCTATACACGATTCTTGCAAAACACACGGGCAAATCATTTGATGAAATCACTAAAGACTGCGATCGTGATCATTATATGAGTGCTGAAGATGCCCTCGAGTATAAGCTAATTGATAACATTCTTGCCAAACGTAAATAGTTCTCATTCTTTTTTTAATCCGGTTTTATAATTACACCTATGCCTTTGTGCCCGTTCAATTTTACTTTAATAGGTTTTTCAAAAACGATATGAGATGTAAATTGTAGTTTCTGCTCTGCAGGCTGTTCCTTTAACCATTCCCAGTCAATGAAACCTGTTTTATCGGCGATATTGACAGTCATATATCCAACCCTGAAAGATGTAAGGTTTTGGAAAAAGTGTGAACCTTGTGAGGGCTGTACATCAAAATCCTTGAATCCGGATTCTACAATAAGGCGGGCACCGGAAATTTGTTCCCAAGTTACGGGAATACCTAACCATGGATCAAGGCTTCCCCATCTGCCAACGCCTATTAACAGATATGGCCGCTTTGAAATGAATAACTTCTCGTTAAACTTGCTTATTTCAATTGCAGCCTCCCTGCTTTTCCCTCTATCAAACCTGTCAAAATCTACAACTACGGCATCATAAATATCATTGATTGAACCGTTTCCGAGAATCCGCGTGCTTTCACAAATCAACAGTTCTTTTTTGTATGCTTCAATATGAAGTTCTTCGTCATCTAAGCAAATTACTAATGGTCTCATCTGCAGCATTGCAAATTCAGGCGGTTTATCAGGATGATCGTTCATCTCAACCGCGAACTCAATTTCAACCTGTGTACCCATCCCCCACGTTCCGGTTGATAATAATGACATAAGAATTTCAGGCAAAGGAAAAGTTTTTTGTTTTAATATCGGAGCAAATGTCACCACCCTTTTCCCTGCGCGGGATAGACCATCGTAAACTGCATCATTTTCAGGCGAATAAGTTGATGCAATATGTATAAGCGTCCCGTCAGCTTCAGCAGAAGCTACGTCATATTCTTTTACTAAATTAGAGGGAGGTACGATTTCCGATAAATTGAATTTTTCTTTCAAATCCAAAGCATAAAATGATTGCTGTGAATTTCGAATAGTTTCTTTGGCAGAATAAAACTGCAAAAGATGTTTTGGATATTTTGGACAAAACCGGACAGAGTTTCCGCCATCTACAACAATTTTGCCTAATCCAAGCCCTGTATATACAACTCCGTCTTGTGCCTTTTGCGGTGCAACCGGGTAAAAGTTATAGGACTTCGCGACACCAGCTATATCAGGATAAAACCGGTCGTTATGTCTCTTGCCGACAAGCCGTTGAATAATCACGGCCATTTTCTCTTCTTCAAGGCTATACTCAGTTGACTGCATATAGTCCCGCGCCTTTTTAAAGAATGTTGACGCGTAAACGTTTTTAATACTTTGTAATAATTCCCGCAGCCTTGCTTCAAAATCAGGATTGTTATTAGCTATCATAAAAGTTTCATACACCCCCGCGAACGGCTGGAACTGCGAATCTTCCAGCAGGCTTGATGAACGCACTGCCAATGGTTCCTGCATAATTTCAAGAAAATCCCTTAACTTGTAAACTATGTCACCGTGGAATCGTGTATTATGAAGAAACCGCGTTAATATATCCTCATCCGTTAAGTTATTCAATTGAGAATACTCAATTCCGTTATCCTCCATAAACTTATCAAAAATATCGGTTGCCAAAACAATTGCAGCAGGAACATAAATCTCAACACCCGGGAAGCTATTACCAAACTGCCGGCAGTTAAGCAGTGAATTAATAAATCCTAACCCACGGGCTTTTCCACCCAAGCTGCCCGAACCTAAACGGGCAAATCCGTATTTATGATCAAAAGTATCTTTGTTGAAATCTGTAGTTATTCCCCTGCTTTGCATCTCCCTGTAGCTTTTAACAGAATCAATAATTAGATTACGCAATTCACTTACAGACTTGAAATCAGTGACTTTCATTGGACGGAGCTGAAACGACAGCCCAAATTCAGTTCGCGCTTTCAGCCAGTTAGAAAAATGATTTCTCTCCGCGTGATAAAAAATACTTTCATCAGGAACAGACATTATTTTTTCAAAGAAAGAATGCAGATTTTGAGCACGTCCAACTTCGCGTCCATCGATTAACCGGAAAACAAAATCGCCAAATCCAAAATTCTTGAGCATAAACATTCGCAATTCGCGAAGCAGCGAGCGCGAACCTTTGTGAATAAATGAAACGCCCATCTCCGCGGCAACAAACGCCATTTCAGGATTGCCGGACTGCATTAGAATCGGAATATCACTCTGTTCGCTTTTAATATGCATCGCGAGCTTAATCCCCGCCTCAGGGTCTTTCACCCCATTGCATCTAAAATTAACATCGGTAATCACACCAAGAACATTTTCTTTATATTTTTGGAAAAATGACCAGGCTTCTTCATAATTTGTTGCAAGTAATATTTTGGGGCGTGCCCGCAATCTCAAAAACTTATTTGTGAGATTTATTCCCTCCGATATGAGCCGTTGAGACTGGTCAAATATTTCTCTGTATATGATTGGCAGATAAGAAGAATAAAATTTAACATTATCTTCTACAAGTATAATCACCTGCACACCGACAGCGCGCGTATCGTTTTCAACATTTAATTTATCCTCAAGGCTCTTAAATATTGCAATTAATAATCGATAGTCCCCCTGCCATATATAAACTCGATCAAAAATTGAATCATCATAACCGCGTGAAAGTTCTTCTCGTTCCTTGTTATCATAAGCGAGCAAAATTACCGGAATATCCATTCCAGCCTGCCTCAGCATTTGAGTGAATTTAACCGGGTGCATATCATCTATGTGCAGCGTTACAATTACAACATCATACCGGTCCTCCAATAACGCGAGTTCCAATGCTTCAGTGCCGGAAGTAACGTGAACTAACTCCGGAGCCTGACTAAGATTCGATACCCTGTATTCCTGCCGTATTAATTCATATAGCTGACCATCCTCTTCAAACAAATAATAGTCATATAAACTTGAAACAAGCAAAATATTCCTAATCCGAAACTTCATTAATTTTTGGAATGCCCTTATTCTGCTGCTGAAAATATCCTCTATAAAAAGCTTATCGACTATGTTCATCGTGTATCTTTAATATTTTTAATATTCAAATTTATTCAAATTAAATTTGTGAAAGAAGTAATAAATAGCTAAATTTGTAACATCAAAATGCGAGCGTAGCTCAGTTGGTAGAGCATCAGCTTCCCAAGCTGAGGGTCGCGGGTTCGAGTCCCGTTGCTCGCTCACTTTACATTAAGTTAGTAGTATTAAAAAGTAAAGGGGTGCTTAGCTCAGTTGGTTCAGAGCACCTGCCTTACAAGCAGGGGGTCCGGGGTTCAAATCCCTGAGCACCCACTAATAAATAGCCTGTAATTCATTGAATTACAGGCTATTTTCATTTTCTATTTTTGTAAATTTTATCAAGGCCTATTCGAAATATGGGAAATTCTGCTGATTATACTGTTTATATTTTGCTTTCAGAAAAAGGAAGAAGATACATTGGATTTACTTCAAACCTATCACAACGAATTGCTCAGCATAATCGCAAACATAAGGGATTTACAGCGACTTCTAAACTGTGGCAGATTGAAATATCTAAAATGTCCGGTTCAAAAAAAGAAGCTATGGAATTAGAAACATACTTGAAATCGTTGAAGAATTCCAAGAAAGCATTGGAGTATTTGCAATCAGTAGTTTAGTGCATCCCGACGAGTCGGGAGGGTCCGGGGTTCAAATACCTGAGTGCCCACACTATAACCACTTATAAGATAAACTCTTATGAGTGGTTCTATATTTTATTGAAATCGACTTAAACGTTTTTGATCGGGTTACTCCATTAATATTGTTGAAAAATGGGATACTTTCAATATATACTAAAAATGGTTAAAATAATTACTTTTAGAGGAGGCTCACTAATCCCTTTAGTCACAATACCATATCCTTTTCTGTATTAAACAACTTCTCCCTATCGACCGCACGGTTTGTTATGCAGAATATTATATTCAGCCGGGCACACTCACAATCATCATTCTTTCTACTACAATATTTTTTGGTAAATTGTATATTATCCGTTAACTTTAGTTAGCATTTAAACAAAACTATCTTTGTTGCTTAAATATGTGCTACACTGTTGTTAGTTTTTATTAATTTGATTAGGAATATGTTTCTTATGAAGCCTTTGGTTCTTTTTCTGTTTAGTATATTGGTTATGTTTTTTGTTATTGCAGGGTGCAAACGAAGCAACCCTCCGGCGGCTATGTCCGTGGTTTCTTTGCAGAAACCCAAAGTTTCAGTGAACGTGATACTTGAAACAAGCGCAAGTATGCAGGGTTATTTAAATGGTTCGCAGTTTAAGTCCGATGTCACAAATTTTATCGCCGAATTGGATAAGATGTCTAAAGACACAACCGGACTTGTGATAGACTCCGTTAAATATTTCGCTTCGGTTATAAAAAATAATATACCTCGATTTGAACCAATATCCTGCACTGCTTATGATTTCAACACAAAAATTCTGACCGGTAAAATAGCCACCGGATCAACTTCTCCAATCGATGATATCGTAAACAAATTAGTTGATGAACACTCTCAAAACAAAATTTCAATTCTTATTTCCGACTTTGTGGTGAATATTAAATCGCCTTCTATAATACCAGCTATACAAAGCAGGTTTAACACAATTTTTAATAATGCCCCAAAGAAAAATCTTGCGGTTTCGTTATATAGGCTAACAAGCGATTTTTCAGGAATATATTATCCTTCTTTTGGGAAAAGTTTTAAAGCTCCCAACAAAGTGACCCGTCCATATTTTATTTGGGTTCTGGGAGATAAAAATAATCTAATCAGTTTCAGGAGACAAATCGAAAGAAGTCCGGTATTCAAGCCGCTGCAGGAAGCTCAACTCGGATTTGGGTCATCCAAAATTCCATTCGATATATTATACTACTCGAATAGCCCTGAAGGCAGATTCCGTTTCAAGAATGGTGAATTTACGAATGTAAGTCTGAAGAACAACAATCTGAAGATTACATTGGGCGTTGACTTAAATTCCATTCCAAAGTATGCGCGGGAGATTTCGTATCTACAACAGAACAAGGATGCTTCATCGGCAAGCTGTAACATAAATTATTGTAATATATATCCGCATTCTGTTTTAGGCTCAAGGTTCCACCCTAAAGACAAGGCGCATTCGCACTATATCGAGGTCTCGGTTTCTCAGTTTCGCCTTGATAAAAACATTGTTCACCTTGGATTGAAGAATAAACCGATTGATTTGGATAGTTTATCAACGAATGACGATAGCAATCTTAATCAGGGCAACAACCTGAAAACATTCCTATTGAAAGAAATTATCACAGGTATGCAGAACGCTTACGGTGAATTAAATAGCGACAGCAACTATTTCAATTTTGATTTAATCATTAACAAAAACTAAGGGTCGATATGCAAGACTTCTTTATTAGCATTTACGGTTTTTTACACGGTGTGCATCCGCCCGATTGGGACGAGGTTTACACGACAACCGGATTTTTTCTAATCGTTTGTTCATTTATTTTAGCGATAATATACTATTATGTGTTAAATAAATTCTTTCTTCACTGGTTCAAAATGAAAAGATGGTTTTTGATTATGCTGATAAACTCCCTAATTGTTTCTTTAATTGCTTACGGTATCGCCATTAGTAAATTGCAAACCGCTTGGCTTGACGGCGATGTACTTAGTTTTGCCTTAATTAATCTGCTATACGCGGCGGTTATGTATTTTATTGCTTCTTGTATGTTATGCTGGGGTTCGCCGCGCGCCAAATATACACCGTTGCGATTTTTGGTTAAATAGGAGGAAATTAAATGTCGAGATTGTTTATTTTCGCCATCGGCGGAACGGGCGCGAGAGTGCTAAAATCGCTTGGAAATTTATTGGCTTCGGGTGTTCAAGTTAACGCGAGTGAAATTATCCCTATTATAATTGATACAGATGAACAAAACGCAGACACTCAAAGGACAGAGAATCTTTTGAAAGCATATCGTGATTTGCGAAATCAAATCCCCGATCTTAATGGTTCATTCTTCCATAATAAAATTCTTTCTTTGGGAGATCTCGCTCATCAAGGCGGCGTGAATGGCTGGGGAACTAACTTCACCATCAAATTTCAAAGTACAACGGGTAAAACGCTACGCGATTATATTAATTTTCCTTTTCTTTTAGATTTCGAAACAAAATCTCTGCTTGAACTGCTATATTCTGATAATAATCTCGATGACTCACTTACCTATGGTTTTTTGGGTTCGCCGAATGTAGGATGTATTGTGTTGGATGAATTAATCAAGACTAAAGAATTTCAATATTTTGGTTCTATAATTCAACCGCGAGATAGGGTTTTCATCATAAGTTCAATATTCGGAGGAACCGGTGCCGCCGGATTTCCTCTTTTAATGAATAATTTTAAACCCAGTGCCGGCAATATAGCAAATCAAGGAATTTTATCAACCATTCCGATTGGAGCGATAACAGTTCTCCCATATTTTACACTTCCAAAAAACGATGAGAGCAGAATCGATTCCACCGCTTTCTATACAAAATCTATTGCAGCGTTGAACTATTATCAAAATAACATTGATAGAGTGAACGCGCTTTATTATATCGGTGATTCTCAACAATCCGGAACTTATGAGAATATTCAGGGAGGCGGGCAGCAGCAGAACGATGCTAATTTTATTGAAGTCGCGGCGGCTTTAAGCATCGTGGATTTTATGCAAATTCTTGAATCCAACCTTACAGACAATAAGATTTATAAGGAATTTTCCGTTCAAAATGACAATCAACACCTTCGATTCTCCGATTTGGGTAAAGACACGAACGATGTTATTGCCGCTTCTTTGGTATCCCTAAAACTCACCGATATTTTCAAGGTAACGGTGGAAGCCCAAGTTGGGTCAACTTTCGCGGTGAATAACGGGTTCACAAAAGATTTTTTTATTTCCGGTTTTTATAAATCATTCAGTGAGTTTATTAATAAACACTTTAATCAATGGCTGATTGAACTTGAGCGAAATCAACGCGGTTTTTCTCCGTTTGGGCAGGTCACCGAGAAAGATTTGAGTAACCTTATAAACGGAAATCCTATCGAAAAAAAGTTTTTTGGAAGTTCTGCACTCGGAGCAAATCAGTTCGTGGACGAATGCTCCAAAGTGAAGTCAAAGCAAAGTACTGTTAATGGTAGATTTATCGATGTAATGTATCAAGCTTCACAGTCCACATTTGTGAAAAAAATCTCTAACCTAATTTGAGGATTCTATGGGACACAAATTAACAATTCAAAATGCTAAAAATGTTCAAAACACCTACTGGTCGGGTTCGCAACAATATTCTCAATCAATTATTAATAATATAATCGATCCCGCCGGCGGGAATATCAATAAGCTGCTTACAGCAATTCCTTCACCGTTTGCCCGGATGCATATGTTTGAAACGGCTTTTGATATGGCACTCAAGAATATAGGGAAAAATCAGAATACTGTTTTCGAAAAATTAGTTTCTGAATGTTTTGATATGTTCGAGTTGCTATATAACCTTGCACTACATAAATCCGCAGGTCATACGATTTCAATTGCTATGTGGAATTTTGAACATCATATCAATAATCTAATTTCATCTACAGATTCCGCGCATCAACAGTTAGGAGAAGTGTTGCGCAAGTATGTCGTGAATAACTCGAGTTTGAATTCAAACCCAAATATTTATTTATTCAATGTTAATGACAAAGTATTCGGCGGCACCTCGCCTTTCACCGGATTTTTCACGAAAGCGGACTTGGTTGATTTCGAAATAAGAAAGGATGACGGAAATACCTATTTTTCAAAAGTCGCACCGATATGGAGCAGGGACCCAAACTTTATTCTGGCAATCTATAAGACATTTTCTCTTCAAAATGGCCAAATCGCACGCGAAGCTTCTTCTGTATTTAAGTATTTAACCAATAATTTGGTCGTGAATAAGATTGTCAATCCTCCTTTAAACTTGCAAGTAAAGAAAATCATTAAAAATGAACCAGACGGATCACTTCCAGATTTTAACTCGCTCGTGGATGATCAGGGAGCATTGCTCACAATTTGCAATAGCTTGATCTTTGTGCAGAATAGCGTTAGTCCCAATATGGGTAATTCTCCGTTGGCTTTACAAATACCGCAAAATTGGAAAAATCCGAGTTATTTGACCGGCATTCCGCTTGTTCTTCGCGATGGCGAAGACCATTTAGGCACTAAGAATTCGGGTATCAAAGTGCCCAAAAATGCCGGTCCAATTGGTGGTATAAACGAGAGAATTTTACCGGGGAATGGTATAAAATATCCATATCTGGTTACAGACGATTTTTTGGAAGATCAACTCATTGAATTACGTTACCCCGTTAATGACAACAGTTTTATTATCCCGAATTACACCGGTATCAATAAAGAAGAAGATAATGGATTTTTACTGCCGATAAAAAAGGAATATTTCGATTTCTTTGACGAAGCTACTCTGCAAAGAAATTTAAGTATAAAAAAGCTTAACAACGGATATCAGGTTGAATTAAAGATACCGATTCAAGGAAACGAACCTGTTATTTTGAAAAAGTTTTACTACTCCAATTCCCTTGATACTACCGCCGGAAAATTAGTTACTAACAGTAATATATATATGTCGTTTTTCCCTTTGTTCAAAGTGGTTGACGGAGGTAAGATATTTAACGACTTTTACAAGATAATGCTTGTTGATGACGAACCAACAAAAGAGTATGTGGAACTTAAAGTATTCGATGAAAACAACACGGAAATAGCACTCAACGCCGGTGCGCAAAAAAGTATTTCAAAAGGAATAAGAGTTGCCAAAACACCTGATAATGGCGGAGGTTCTATTTATTACACTACAAACTTTCCGCTCAGGTTTATTGAGGTAAATATTCCTGAAAATGACCTTTCAATTAATAAAATGAAAGGTTTAATTATTCCCAAATGGCGTGAAATACCTCTCGGAAATAGATCGTATGATATTGCTGTTGATTTTGGAACAACAAATACGAATGTTTCTCTGTTAGAATATCGTGGCACTCAAAACACTAAGCCTGAAACTCTTAAAATCGGACGTAACGACTTACAAACTGTGTTGTTTAATAAATCGAATCAAGACCCCAATAATTCTTTATCCGACCAATATGAAAAAGGAAATAACTTTGTTACAAGACACCTAATTCCGCGGTTAATTCATGAATTTGTGCCATCTATCATTGGTGAAGAAACCAAATGGCCAAAATACCAATTCCCAATGAGAACCGCTATTTCAAGTCCTAATAATGGACGAACAGGTAATCTGAATTTATTTGAAAATGTAAATATATCATTTTCTTGCGAGAAAGAGCAAAGGCGGCCTGATGAAGATATAATAACAAATTTAAAATGGAATATCGGCAACACTCAAATATCCGCGTTGGTTGCCAAATTTATCGAAGAACTGCTATATATCGTCAGAAACAAGATTTTATTGACAGGGGGCGATCCGCGTTTATGCAAGATGATATGGTTTAAGCCCTTGAGTATGTATTTAAATGATCAGGTGATTTACGGGCAGATTTGGGTAAACGCTCTCAATGGAATATTCAAAATAGATGATACTAACGGGCGCATATTCGCGCTAACTGAATCCTGCGCTCCCTTTTATTATTATGCTCAGATGAGCCGTGCCAACAGCAAGAACCCGGTGCTTTCTTTAGACATTGGCGGAGGCTCAACCGATGTCAGCTTTTTTATTAACGGCGAACCGCAATTCGGGACATCGTTTAATTTCGCGGGGAATTCACTTTGGCACCCAGGATTAGTGAAAAAACAGCAACAAAAGATAGGTATTGTACAGTATTATGGAAATACGTTTATTGAGAGTTTAATAAACAAACACAGGAACGACAGGACTATTACTAAAGCTATTGACTTGATACTACATAATTCAAATAGCGGCGGATTATCTGAGGACATATTCAATTTATATTTTACTTGGGACCATTTATTGGGGTTCAGCAATACCCTAAGCAGTGATCCAAAAGTAAAGTTTCTTATTCTCTTTCATTTTAGTTCTATTATTTATTTTTGTACCAAATTACTATGTGAAAAAGGGTTATGTAAACCTCAGTTTATTTGCATTAGCGGAAACGGGAGTAAATATCTCTCGATAATTGATCCGTCGGATGGACTAAAACTATTAAATGGATTCCTTGATTCTTTTGTGACCAAAATTTCTACAGGCAATTCAAAATATAAAGTAACTTTAGAACAAGTTATGAATAAGAAAGAAGCCACAAGTATCGGAGGATTGTATTTACTCGCTGATAGCAGGGCGCAGGGGACACTACCAAAAGATACGCAGGAAACAGTTCCCTATTACGGGGAAGAATCACCAAAATTCGAGTCTCTTTTGTATTCGGAAATAAGCAACTCCCTCCAAGACGGAGTAGTGAATAATGTTAATAATTTTCTAGATATTTTCTTTGCTATGGATAAATCATATTCTTTCAATAGGAATTTAGGAATTCGCCTGCCCAAAGATTTTGAATTTTATAAGGGAATAATAAAGGAGAACACTCTACAATACCTTGATGCAGGGCTTGCCGACCGAAAACTTAAATCAAGAAACTCCGAGCACGTTAATGAACCACTATTCTTCTATCCGTTGGTTTCAATGCTTTTTGACCTTGGTAAACTTCTATACGATGGTGAAGACGATGAAAATTAATATAAAGATACTTATGAGATATTTATTCGTACTAATATTTTTACCTTTTTGGGTATTCGGACAATCAGAAGAAATAAAGCAAGATTTTTCAAGGTTTTGCGAACAAGCAAATGTAATAATAACAAAAAATTTAGCTAAAGAAATAGACCCAAAAATTGCTGATAAAATATCAATCGGAATGGACGAAAGTGAACTTAAAAATTCTTTCAATGGCAAGTTCCCAAATAATGTCAAAATCATTATTGATATTGAAAAGAAAAAAGGAGATTTCAAAAAGAAACTGACTGGGAAGATTCGCGAAAATGAAAAATTGATAGACGATTTTTGTTCTGCCATAATTGCATTGGTTCCTAACGAATCAAAAAATCCAAAGAGATTTGGGACAATAGCTGCCATTAAGGCTGATATTAATAAATTAGCCTTGGATTTGAAAACTTCTTTCAATACAACTGTTTCAACAATTCCTCCAAAAATAAACATTACCAATATAGATTCATTAGAGTCAATAATTCAAAAGTTTGAAAAAAGACTACCTTCAACTGTGGTTGAGGTACTTGTAAATGTCGCCGAATGGTGGGATTATATTTTCTGGGGAGTAATCACATTGATATGTTTTTTTATTTCGTTTGCAATATTTATTTCTTTAAAAATCTACGAAATAGGAAATAGCTTTGATGGTATCCGAAATGTCAGACATACGCAAGAGAGTACTGTCAGGCCAAATTATAATACTTCTAATTTATCGATGAGTAATATCGATGAAAAAATAAGGAAAGCGATTGAGCCGTTGCAGCAAAAGTTGAGCGAGTTACAATTGAGTCGTCCTTATGAATCAACGCCGGTTCCTATTGAAATTGTTGAAGAAAAGCCCCAAATTCTATACAGTGAAAGCCCTGAACAGGATGGATGGTTTTTAAGCAAAAACAACACTCCGCAGGTGCAGAGACGTTCACTTTACAAGATAGTTCATAATAAAAAAACAAATGCTCTTGAATTCGAGCTTTTGTTTGATAATATTGGCGGTCATCGATTCGCGATGAATTCGGCAAGAACAAGTCTTCAACCAGCTTGTGAATATAAAGACGATCCCAAACCGTCAGATCAAAAAATCGTTGCCAATGGCGGAGAACGAGGAGTTCTTAAGGACATAGGCAACGGAAAACTTCAAATTATTAAAAAGATTAAAATCAAATTCCAATAAAAAAAGGGAGATACAAATGGTTACGGCGATAATTCTATTACTCTTAGTTGTGGGTTTGCAAATATACTTTGCAATTAAAACACTGTTAGAAATCGTGAAAATGTCTCGCTTATTCCCCGATACTGATAAAATATCAAACGAACCCCCATATAGCATAGAGGAAACTGATATACAATTTGAATCGGGAAATAAACAGAAGCTAATTCAAATTGATAAACTAAGAAACGATATTAGCACTAAATTCGTTTCAATAATCACGGCGACAAATCACTATCTTTGGAGCAACTCAGGGACAACTGCTGAATATGATATTATGCGGGATATAGCCGAGAGAATTTCGGAATCCGAAGAAAATAAAATCGCAGCATCAGTTTCTCTCCCGCTCTATGTCGGGTTAATGGGAACTTTTGGCGGCGTTATTTTCGGAATATTTTACCTTCTGCGCGGATTCTCTCAACCCGGAGCAGGCGTTGCTGCAAGCGGAATATCAGAAGTAGGCGTACACGACTTTTTGCGAGGTGTTTTGATCGCTATGATAGGAAGTTTCTTCGGTTTATTATTAACGACTTTAAATAATAGTTATTTCTTCAAGAGAGCCAAAAGCATAAGAGACGATTTAAAGAACACCTATTTCAATTTTCTACAAGCTCAGCTATTGCCCACGTTGGAAAATTCGCTTTCGCATAATATTAAAGAGTTCAAAAATCATCTTCAGAGATTTAATACCGAGTTTTCCGATAATATAGAGGATTTCAGCGGTACCATACCTAAAATAACCGACAATATGAGGTTACAAACGGAATTCATCAGGAGGTTTAACGACATAAATTTGCCCAATTTGGTAAACGCAAATCTGAAGATAATGGATAAGCTTGATCAGAGCGTAGCTATTTTTGATAGTTTCAATCAATATGCCGTGAACCTTCAAAAAAGTTTTGAGGCTTCCGATCGGATGTTGGATAAAGTCACCGGACTGCTTGACAGATTGGGAAAATTTGAGGAAAACATAAACGGCGTGGGTGAATTAGTACAACAAAGTTATCAAAACTACGGAATGCTTGGCAGCTCGGTGGCCGGTCATCTTACCGAATTGCAGAAGCGATGGCAGTTAGTTCAGGAATTTATGAATAAATCCGATAACGAGGTGAGGGATGTTGCTCTTTCTTACAGCAAAGAATTTCAGGGATTAACTCAAAAACTTCAGCAAGAATTATCAGATACTTTTTCGGTATCAAAAGACGAGAATCCGCTTAATAAGTTAAAATTATTGGATGCAGTAAACAAAAACCTTGAAACTATATCAAGGAAGCTCGATAAAAACACCAGTTCAGCACCTGATTACAATCACGAAATTTCGGAGGGATTTAGGGATATGGTTCACGAATTAAGAAAACTAAGGAGAACAATCACTCCGTCAATTTTCAGACCTAAAGAATTCTTTTATTTTATTATTTCCAAAAACGGACAGTCGATCGAGCGATGAAAAAAGAACACAGCGATTTCTTTTGGCCAAGTTATGTGGATTTAATGACAGGGCTTTTTATCGTGATTCTCGTTCTTTTTGTTTTAAGCTATAAACTATTGAGTGACTCTAAAAAAGCTTCCGAAGAAAAGCTTAAAAAAATAGAAGAAATACAGAAATCGGTTAATGGTTTGCCTCAAGAGTACTTTAAGTATGAAAATGAATATAAACGATATATCCTCACGCGCCAAATTAGCTTTGCAACGGGAAGATCCGAAATACCTGCTATAGACGAAAACTATCTTGAAAATGTTGGTGCATCGCTGCGTTCTATGATAGACTCTCTGCAAGTGAAATATGCGGCGGACAGCATCAAATATATTCTTGTGATAGAAGGTATGGCTTCTAAAGATAAGTATTCTTTGAACAACCAGCTAAGCTATGAGCGTGCTTTATCAGTGTATAATTTTTGGTTAAGAAAGAATATAAAATTTAATCCTTCAATTTGCGAAACAATGATTTCAGGAAGCGGGATAGGGGGCGTAGGAAGAGATACTATAATTGAGGCTAATAATCAGAGAATAATTATTCAGGTGATTCCCAAATTGAGCAAGTTTATTGAAAGCAATTTGTTGCATACAACGGATAACGATAAAAATAGAAACTCAATCGGACAAAAAGATAAACCCATCATTCCGGAACCTGTGAAGCCAGACAATACTCCGCTGTTGGTTGCGAAAAAGAAATACAGCGTAAATATTCAGTGCTATCCGAGTTCCGCTATTCTTGCTTTGGATGGCAAATTAGTCGGTAATGTTCCCTATAATGGTACTCTTTTCCCAAAGTCATACAAGGTTAAATTAACTTCCTCGGGATATAAAACTTTAACCGGCGAGATATACGTTGATTCGCTTGCGGATAATCACTTTTCTTTCTTTTTAGAATCCGAGCAGGACAATGAACCCCAATAAGAAAACGGGTTTTATAAGCATATTAATAGTTTTTATATGCTTTTTTTCTTCTTGCCGGAATTCTCCGGAACGGAAATATATAGATGTTTCTTCTATCTTGTCGGGCAATACAATTCAATTGAGTGATGGCTCCTTGATTATTATGTTGGGAATATATGACAGTCCCGAGTCACAAGATTATCTTGCTTCAAAATTATCTGGACGCAAGGTTGTGGTGTTTTTTGACAAAAAAGGAAGACCGCCGTCATCGGCTAAAACCAAAGTTTATTATGCTTATGTATTGGACGAAAATAAAATATGCGTTAATGCCGAAATGCTGAAAACGGGTTCGGCTCGATTTTGCGCGGATTATCTGGGGGACAGTTTGTTGGCTTTTTCTCGATATGCAAAGTATGCAGGTAGTACCGCTCAACCCCCGGTTCACCGTTCGGACGTTCCGGCGGGTGCAGGTTCAACCGGCAGTGTTACCACAGTCAGGATGACTAAACGAAACGGTGTATATGAAGTTCCTATTGAAATTAACGATATTCCGATGAATTTCATTTTCGACACAGGTGCTTCCGCAATTTCAATTTCTCTTACCGAAGTTGAAATACTTTTGGACCAAGGCAAGATAAGCCGAGACGATTTTATTCGGAAACAAAGCTTTGTGGATGCCACCGGCAGAGTTTCTGAAGGGGCGATAATCCGGCTTAGAAAGGTGAAAATAGGAGACAAAATCATTAAAGATGTCGAGGCTTCGGTTGTCAATACATCCAACGCCCCATTGCTTTTCGGTCAATCGGCGTTGGAGAGATTTGGCAAAGTGTCCATTGATTACAATAATCAACTTATTACTTTAGAAAGGTAAGGCGTGTATAAATTCATATCCAAAATATGTGTAACTTCTAAATAACCTGTGGGAATAATTTGATTTTGATTTAAAAAATGGCGTTTCGCCATAACTTATTGAGAAGTTACAGATAAACAGTTACCAACAAAGATTTCAACTATTTATTTTTCATCTCATTCATAAGAGATTCAAAAAGTAAATCCGCCACTAACTTGCCACCAAGGTGGGTGAAATGAGTGTAGTCGTGTTCTGCCAAAGGCGGAACAGCTTCTCCCCAGTCTATTATCGCATCCTCGCCTCCAATGGCTTCAAAAAGGCTCCAAAAAGCAGTACCATTTTTATCTGCTATGTTTTGTTGTGATTTCAATAGCAGCGGTACTTTAGAGTTTGTTGCAAATCTTCCGCGTTTTTTGCCTTCTGTTGCCTTTACTGCCCTGTCACCTACTCCAATGATGAGAATACTTGCTCCCGGGAAAGCTTCTTTTAGATGCGAGAGTACCTTACTCATTTGCCTTTCATAGTCCGAAAAATCTAATTTTTCTGCTGATATTATATTTACACCAAAATTGACAATTATAAGTTTATAATTTAATTTTGCATTAAATTGTTTAAGAATGTCTAAGGATAATCCCCCGAGTGCAACACCATTATTTCCTCTAATAGGAAAGTTATCAACATAAACGCCATTCCCGTTTTCAAAACTCACACCATAAAAATAACCGCCTTTACAACCATTGAATGTATATTTTACAGATACAGTTCCAACCGGAAAATCGAGTGAAAGTTCTTTTAAGTTTGCCCCCGATTCTAATTTTGCTGATTTCTCTATACCGTTGTTAAGAGCATATCTCACGATGCTTCCTGAAGGCGCGTTAGCATAAAAAAGCCTCGCTGTAACAATATTTTTAAAAGTACGCGATTTTCTGCTAATTTCATATTTTACCCAGCTTCCATCTGATGGAATAGCTACAAAACCACTTATTCCAAGAGGAAGTTTATCCCTGTTTTCAATTAACGATCCCCCTTTCCAATCCTGCGAGAATGAAACCGAGGTTGAAAGCCTCATACCAAAGTCTTCACAATTTATATTTACTAAGCCTGTACCATTTCCGCCAAATTGTTTTTGG
>CAIYTF010000148.1 GCA_903929035.1 uncultured Ignavibacteriales bacterium | reverse complement strand
GATATTATGTCCCAACGGGACTAAATATGAATAACCGTGAGTGACAACTCACGGGAGAATGATAAAAAGAATCTATGTCCCCGTAGGGGGCAAATTCAAGCCGCGTAGTTAGTTCGCCCCCCTTTTCGGGGACGTTATTTGTTAGGGCTTACTTTTCCGTGAGTTAGCACTCACGGTTATTCATATTTAGTCCCGTTGGGACAAATTCAAGAACAGGCTGAGTAGTTACAATAATTCTATATGTATAATCAAAACAGGTTCTTCAAATGAAACTGAAATCATTACTATTGTTTCTTCTGCTCACGCCGTTTGTCTTTTCACAAGGTCTCAATTCGAGTCCAACGCGTGGAGCTGATTATTGCGCGTTAAAGAAAACACGTTCAACAAATATAGCGTTAATTGATAAGGCGGACATTCCGCGCAGTTTTGATGTATTAGATTATAAATTGAACCTTAATATTTATTCGTGTTTTATTAGCCCTTACCCGAAAGCTTTTCCTGCATCAGTGATCATCACGCTTCGAGCAGATTCAGCAATCTCATTCATTACACTCAACGCGGTAAACACATCACTGCAAATTGATTCAGTCGGAATTTCAGGTGCTGCTTTCACGCGTAACGGAGATATTCTAACAGTTAATTTAGACAGAACTTACAATGCCGGAGAAACATTACAGGTAAAAATTAATTATTACCATAAAGAAGTTTCCGATAATGCAGTCTATGTTAGTAATGGTTTTTTCTTTACCGACTGTGAACCGGAAGGCGCGCGCAAATGGTTTCCCTGCTGGGATAAACCTTCCGATAAAGCTACTGTCGATATAACCGCTAAAACTCCCGCGAGTGTTAAGTTAGGTTCAAACGGAAGACTTGCAGATTCGACTAAAAATGCAGATACAATTTACTATCACTGGGTTAGCCGCGATCCCGTTGCCACGTATTTAATTGTTATTTCTGCCAAAGTGAATTACAACCTTGATATTGCCTACTGGCAGAATCCTTCTACACTTGAATCGGTTCCATTTAGATTTTATTATAATTCCGGTGAAAGTTTGGGATCAATAAAAACATCTGTTATTTCAATGACAGATTATTTTTCACAAAAGTTTGGGATTCATCCGTTTGAAAAAAATGGTTTCGCGACACTAAATAGTCAATTTGCCTGGGGTGGAATGGAAAATCAAACCTTGACGAGCCTTTGCCCGAATTGTTGGTATGAAAATCTTATTTCACACGAATTCGCGCATCAGTGGTTTGGAGATATGATAACGTGCGCGACTTGGGCTGACATTACTCTCAATGAGGGGTTTGCTACATATTGCGAGGCATTGTGGTATGAAAAAACAGGCGGGTATTCTGCTTATAAATCAGATATAATTAATGATGCTTCAGGTTATTTAAGCGGAAATCCCGGGTGGCCAATTTATAACCCGAGCTGGGCAACAACAACACCTGATCTAAATACGCTTTTTAATGTGCCGATAACATATAACAAAGGTGCCTGCGTTCTTTATATGCTCCGATATACTCTAGGTGATAGTCTCTTTTTTGCCTGTATTAAGGCTTATGCAACTAATCCTGATCTAAAATACAAATCTGCTGTACTTGATGATTTAAAAAATTCATTCAGTACAACTGCAGGTCAAGACTTGACTTGGTTTTTCGATTCGTGGTATAAAGAACCAAATCACCCGACTTACGCGAACAAATACTTTATCACTTCATTAGGAACGGATTCTTGGCTTGCCGGTTTCGTTGCATATCAAAATCAATCAAACAGTGCATTTCACCGGATGCCGATTGAATTGAAAATTTCTTTTACCACGGGTGCGGATACTACAATTCGTGTCTTCAATAATTATAATAATCAACAATTTACATTTAGATTTAATAGGCAGCCCAATTCAGTTATCTTCGACCCAAATAATAACATTGTACTGAAAACAGCTACGCTTTCACAAATTATAGGTGATACTACTTCAGATATAGAAATATCTGAAATTAAGATTCCAAAATTATTTTCAATCGAACAAAACTATCCTAATCCATTTAATCCGGTAACCAAATTTAGGTTCAGCATCCCTGTTAGTACCCGCGTTACTTTATCAGTATATAATCAGCTGGGTCAGAAAGTTGCATCCGTTATTGATGAAGAAAAACCTGCAGGAAATTATGATATTGATTGGAACGCTTCTTCAATTGCCTCCGGTGTATATATTTATGAGATAAAAGCGGGTAATTTTATCGCGAGCAAAAAATTAATTATTATGAAATAATTTTTAGATGAGTTTATTAAAATGATATTGACGCGAAAGGATAACAAGGTACTTACAAGAAGCTATCTGGAAGCATTGTATCATCAATATAATACTATGGAGGGAAAGATTGACCCGATTCTTTTCCCGAAAAGATTCAGCAAATATAATGATATTGAAGCTGCTGCATTTATTTCTGCTGTTTTTGCTTATGGAAATATCAAGCAAATAAACGCGGCACTTACAAAGTTGTTTTTATTAATTGGCGAAAACCCTGTGAATTTTTTGCAGTCATTTCCAGAAAGATTGCATTCGATAGAAAAGAATATTCCCGGACACCGTTTTTATTCGCCAGAAGATACTGCCGCGTTACTTCATTCAATGAGCAAAATATATACAACACACGGAAGTTTGGAAATTCTTTTCAAGCAATGTTTGAAAGAATCCGAAAATAATTTTAAAAACTCTATTCATTTGTTTCATAATACCTTGCGTGCTGAAGCCGCCAATTTCATTGGAGAATATTCACACGGGCTACGGTTTATGTTCCCTGATCCCGACAAAGGAAGTGCCTGCAAACGTCTTAATCTGTTTCTTCGCTGGATGGTTCGTAAAGACAATATTGATTTTGGAATATGGAAAGTAATATCACCTGCTGATATTCTGATTCCTGTTGATACACACATAAGCGCGGTTGCAAGAAGATATAAATTAACAGAACGTAAAAATATTTCGTGGGCTATGGCAGAAGAAATAACAAATGCACTAAGAAAATTTGATTCTAAAGACCCTGTCAGGTATGATTTTGCACTTTGCCACAACGAAATACTTTCTACTGCAAAACGGAGGAAATCTTTGTAAATGAATAACCTTTACATCTTCTAAATCTAACCATCGCGATCTTCGCGTGAGAAATTGTTAAGGTTATTTATGAACGAGCCCTAAATAAGCGTGTAGTTCAGAATGACCTTTATTTTTATGAATAAATTTCGATAATAACGATACGATACTAAGGAAAATATTCTGTATTCAAATTTAACTATAATAGGAAAAATGTTATGAGCAGTGTTGTGAGCAGCGTAAATTCATCGTTATCATTGGTCGCTATATCCAAGGATGAACTTACCGATGAACAGAAAAAGAAAATCGCGCTGATTGAAGCCGATTTTGTTGCAAAGAAAATCACTCAAGCTGAAAGAGATCAAAAAATAGCCGTGGTAAAAGCCACAGGGGGTAAAAGTAAAATAGAACAGCTAAAGTCACAGGAAAACAACGCGGTAAATACTGCAACAAAGCCTGATGCAGCAGCCGCTTCGAGAGCAGGACTCGCGAAAAAGCTGACTGATCTGCAAAAGAATAAGGATGCCGGCAGTGCAGCAGATAACCCTCTTGATGATTTTATTAGTAACCTGAAGAATATTAAGGACAAAGATCAAGGCTCGATTGTTGATGAAACAGTTTGATTGATTTATTGAAGTGTTCCTATTAAGTCCTTGTAAAAAACAACCTTTACATCTTCCAACATATAACCCTTCGCGTGAGAAAGTGTTGTTGTTATTTCTGAATGAGTCCTTAGTAACTCATTTCAGGAAATTAAATTATTCTAAAATATTAAGGATATAAGCCCGCTTTTCCTTATATTTAAGCCCAAAATTAACATTTCCTTTAAATAACATAACTTAGTTGAGGAATTCCTTTTCCTATGGCGCATAATATTATACTACAGCCCTCAAGAACATTGATGGAGTTTCGTCTTCTTCCAAAGCTGACTACTTCACAGACCGCGATTGACAAAATATCGCTAAAAACTCCTCTAGTTTATTCAAGTGATTCTCAAAGAAAATACAATTTAAACATTCCCATAGTTTCCGCCGCTATGCAGTCTGTATCAGGAAGCCGGATGGGTATTGAACTTGCAAAATTAGGCGGATGCGCGTTTATTTTTTGTTCACAGCCGATAGATGAACAAGTTGCAATGGTTTCAACTATCAAACATAGTAAGGCCGGATTCGTAAAGCCAAAAGTTGTTCCGCCGTATATGCTAATTTCTGAATTGCATAAACTTCGCCTCTCAACCGATTATAATGTTTTTCCCGTTACTGATGAAAATAATAGGCTGCTTGGCATAATCACCAGGAATGACTTTGACAGAACTCTCCACGGCAGCTTACAGGTGCAAGACCGTATGATCCCGCGAGCTAATTTAGTTACCGGAGTAAATACTATCAATTTAAAATCGGCAAATGCCATTCTGGTTGAAAGCCACCAATCTGTGCTGCCCATAGTGGATGAAAATGACAAACTGCTCTATCTTGTTTTTAGAAAAGATATTGAAGATCACTTGAATAATCCCCTGCAGGTGGTTGATCATCAAAAAAGATTGATATGCACGGCAGCGATTAATACGCACGATTATAAGGAACGAATCAATGAATTAGTGAATGAAGGGATTGATGCACTATGTATAGATTCATCAGATGGTTATACAGAATTTCAGAAAAATGTTTTGGAATGGAGCCTGTCAGAATATCCTGATGTTCCTGTTATAGGCGGAAATGTTGTCACCGCGGATGGATTCAGGTATCTGGTTGATCACGGTGCCCGCGCGATAAAAATAGGTATGGGTAGCGGATCAATCTGCATCACGCAAGAGCAAAAAGGAACCGGAAGAGGATTGGCAACAGCGATTATCGCTGTTAGCGATGCACGCGATAAATACTTTAGCGAAACCGGAAAGTACATACCGCTGATAGCCGATGGCGGCATAGTCAACTCGAAAGACTTAGTAATTGCCCTTGCCCTCGGAGCGGACTACGCGATGATGGGAAGATACTTCGCGCGAATGGAAGAATCCCCTACTGAAACTGTCACCATCAATAACAGGATTATGAAACCTTATTGGGGGGAAGGCTCAAATAGGGCAAGAGAATGGCAGCAACGCAGATATCACCAGGCGACTTTCGCGGAAGGTGTCGAGGGATTTGTTGAATATGCAGGCAAGTTAAAAGACAATATTGACCGCACTATAATGAAAATAAAATCTACATTATCAACTTGCGGTGTCTCTTCAATTCCGGAGCTGCACCAGCACGCTGAATTAGAATTAGTTTCCTCGCTTTCAATACGTGAAGGCAAAGTACACGATGTTTTTGTTCCGCAAAATAATGACTACTTAGGCGACAATGACCAATTCTAATCACGAAAAAATTGTTATTCTGGATTTTGGCGGTCAATATACGCATTTGATTGCACGGCGCGTCAGAGAATGCGGCGTGTATAGTTCAATTGAGCATCCTGAAAATTTTAAACCTGATGAAACAACTGCAGGAATAATATTTTCAGGCAGTCCAAAATCTGTAACTGATGAGAGTATGACTGCAGTTGCTTTTGACATAAACGAAATTAATGTTCCCCTGTTAGGAATCTGTTACGGACACCAGTTGATTGCACGTTTAGCAGGAGGAACTGTTGAGTCGCATTTGTTCAGGGAATATGGCAGCACTGATTTGGAAATTACAGAAACTGCTCAATTATTTAACGGTATGGATAAAAATCAAAGAGTATGGATGAGTCACGGTGACAGTGTATCACAGATGCCGGATGACTATATTGTCACGGCATCTTCAAGCACAACTCCGGTTTGCGCGTTTCGCCATAAGACCAAAAATATATTCGGTGTTCAGTTCCATCCCGAAGTCAGTCATACACTTAACGGGCAGCAAATAATTAGTAACTTTGTTAATCTGTGTAATGAAAAAAAAAACTGGCACGTGGAAAGTTTCAGCGAATCGCTAATTAATCAAATTAGAGAACAATCAACGGGGAAAAAATTATTATTATTTGTTTCAGGCGGTGTGGATTCATTGGTCGCGCTCGCGTTATGCGCGAAAGCCGTGGGTGCTGAAAGGCTGATTGCTTTGCATATAGATAACGGATTGATGCGATACAAAGAGTCTGAATCGGTTATGAAGTTTTTGAATGAACTTGGGCTTGCCAATGCACTTATAGTAGATGCTTCCGAAAAATTTCTTTCGCGATTAAAAGGGATAATTGAACCGGAACAGAAGAGGAAAATAATCGGGGCTGCCTTTGTGGAAGTTATGAATGAATTTTTGGCTGAGCACGGACACGAAGCAAAAGACTGGTTGTTGGTACAAGGAACTATTTACCCTGATACTATCGAAAGCGGCGGGACGCAATTTTCAGGTGCAATTAAAACTCATCATAACAGAGTTCCTGAAATCGAGCAGATGATCGCGGATGGCAGGGTAATTGAACCATTAAAAGAATTATATAAGGATGAAGTTCGTAAATTAGGATATCTACTTAAACTACCGCCGGCACTTGTTGATAGGAGACCTTTCCCCGGACCAGGGTTGGCAATAAGAGTATTGGCAACCAATCAAAATGAACCGGCTTATAACCCAATAGAATTACCGGAGGATTTATTTGATTCAAACGAATACAAAGCTGCAATCTTGAATATAAAAAGTGTTGGAGTACAGGGTGATGACAGAACTTACAAACATCCAATGTTGCTTTGGAATCGAACAGGTTTTGAAACAGATTGGCAAACTGTGAAATCAATAGCGCGTTCTGCAATTAATCAAATTCCGGATATTAATCGGGTAATATGGTCACCAATGCCAATTCCGGATATTTTAACAATTAGACCATTATCAGTCACCAATCAGCCTCTGGAATTATTAAGAATAGTTGATCATATTGTTCAGCAGAAGACAGCAGAAATTTCAGATATTTGGCAGTTACCGGTTGTCGTGCTGCCGCTCTTTGATGACGCGGGAAATCAATGTTTCGTTTTGCGCCCCATTGTTTCAGCAGACGCTATGACCGCGGATGTTTATGAAATGCAATCCGATTTATTGCTGAATATAATAAGCAGCCTTCGCGAAATAGCAGGGGTTGGCTATATCTTTTATGATATTACTACAAAGCCGCCTGCAACTATTGAATGGGAGTAAATAATGGTTAATTATCACCATTTAGGAATTGCCCACAAATAACTTTTACATCTTCCTTCGCGGTCTTCCCATCTTAGCGTAATAAAGAGTTAAGGTTATCTGTGGGCAATCCCTTACGATTCTTGGAGTACTTTCAATTCTTTGTCTGTCTGACGTAATCTATGTGAAATAACATAGGAAAGTTTCTCGAAGAATTTTCCTGCCAAATCAGGATATTGACTAACTAACGTGTTAAACCGCTCTCTGGAAAGAACAAATATTTTAGTGTCATCGGAGGCGATAGCATTCGCGCTTCGTTTGCCCTTATCCAAAAACGCCATATCTCCAAAAAATCCTCCTTTAGCGAAGGTGGCAATATGATACTCGTTCCCGTTTGAAAGCGGGATGATAATCCGTGCCTGTCCTTTTTTTACAAAGTAAATTTCATCGCTCTCTTGGCCTTTATTGAATATCACTTCACCGCGTTTATATTCTTTCTCAAAGAGAAACCCTCGCAATTCTTCCAATGCATCCGGAGTAAAGGAAGAAAACAATTCAATATCGTGTAAGTTCACAATTTCATCCTTGTCGGAAATTAACGCGTTTTCTTCTGATAGGTTTTCATCCTCAATCCATTCCAAAGCGGAATCCAAATCTGAGAAAAAACGCAAATTTTCTGTTTCATTTAAATCCAAAGAATGAAAATAGGCTTTCACGTTTTGCCCTGTCGGCAAACTTAAAGGGACAGAAGAAAATATTAATATTCCCCCATTTTTCTTGACTCGCGCGAGTATCTGCTTCATCATATTCACCGCGGTATAATCAACTGACTGCACTCTGTGCATATCCAGCAAAATGTATTTGCATTTGACTAAATGTGGTTCCAGCTCGGTGAACAATTGATCTGTTGTGCCAAAAAACAACTGGCCCTGCAGCTCCACAATTATTGTGTTTTCGCCTTTCGATTCCAATACTAAAAGTTCGGAGGGTGCTCTAACTTTTTTTGAGAAAACGACACTTGCCGATATTTTTCTTCTTATTACCGAAGACCGTATTTGCTCTCTCAAAAACAAAATAATTGCCAGCGCGATACCAACGCCGGCGGCAGTAATTAAGCTGAAAACAACTGCTGATACTACAACAGCAAGGATTACAAAAAAATCAAAATGTGTTGCTTTGTGTTTCAACAACGCGAAACTTTTCTTGTCCACCATTCGAAAAGCCACCACGATCAGGATTCCCGAAAGAGCTGAAAATGGAATCCAAGCAACAAAATTTCCAAAAAGCAAGAGTACCAATAAGGCAGTGATTCCAACAAATATTCCTGAAAAACCTGTTATTGCGCCGCTATTCAAATTTACTAAAGTAGCTCCCATAGTTCCTGCTCCGGGAATTCCGCAAAGCACCGCCGAGGCAATATTCCCAAGCCCCTGACCTCTCAGTTCATTATTAGAGTTATGGCGCGTATATGTGAGTGCATCGAGTACAACGCAAGTTTTTAGCGTATCTATTGAAAGCAAAACAGCTAACGTAAATACAGGAAAGATAAAGATACTTATGTCCAAAAAATTAATTAATTTAATCGAACCCCATTGTGATGTAAATATCCCTGCTAAATCATTGATAGATGCAGATATAGGACCAATTATATATTCATTATTTTGTAAATTAAAAAGCTGAGGGTGAATCATTGCAAGTCCAAAGTAAGTAATTATTCCGGCGGAGAGAGCCAAAATAGCGGCTGGCACTGTTTTAATTATTTTTGGGGCAATCAACATTACAAGTATAGTTGCAGTTCCGATAATAATGCTGTCTTGTTTCCAGAGTGAAAAATCTATCAACCCGTGTCCAAGTGAAATCCCTTTAGGAAGTCCCAAAAATTTTGGTAATTGCCCAATAAATATTAAGACTCCAACACCGCTGAGATAACCGGCAACGACAGGATAAGGAATATATTTAATAAATTTTCCGCCGCCCAATCTGCCGGCTATGAGCTGTATGATACCGGCAAAGAATGTTACAACCGCGATATATGCCGGAACAATATCTGGCGCGATATTCTTATGAAGAAGTTCAGCTACAAATAAAGTAAGCACAGCAGCAGCGGGCGCGCAAGGAGCAGATACTAATTTTTTTGTGCCCCCAAACATAGGAGCAACAAATCCAATTGCTATGGTTCCGATTATTCCGCCAATAGCCGCTTTACCCGCGAATGAATTGCCCAGCGGCGAATAAATTATCAATCCAAAAGCTATTGCTGATGGAAGCGCGACAAGCATCGCGGCTGTACCTCCAAAGAAGTCACCCAATAAACTATTAAAGCTGAAATTAGACTTTGGCATTTGATTGTCCACAGAATTACTATTCATACAATTTTTCCTTTTGTTGAGGATATATTTAAACAATAATTAAAAACGCAAATAGAGTATTATATGTTGCTTTTGCAAATATACAGCAAATATTCAATTATTCAACGAACATAACACGAAAAAAATATCTCTTGGATGAATAACCATATAATACTAAACCGCCATCAAGATGAATAGAATGTAATGCGATAACTACTTTATTTATAATGAGTTAATATTCCGAGTATAGTTTAACTTGATGGCGGTTTGGTATCAGATAGAATATAATATGTTCTAAAATGAAATGCTTTTTAATAGCAACTATTTTGTTCAAAATATAGCACCTATATTTTTTAGTTCAAATTTATATCCTTTTACCCGCTCACTGCATTTTTGTAATTTTACGCTATGATTAATTTTCAACCGGCTTATGCTCTCCATTAATGAAGCACTAAAATCAATATTTGGTCACGATTCTTTTCGCCCGGGACAGGAAGAGATTATTCACTCCATTTTAATGGGTGATAACGCGCTTGCAATCCTCCCTACCGGCGCGGGAAAATCACTTTGTTACCAAATACCGGCTATGGTTAGTGGTGGCTTTGCCATTGTTATTTCCCCGCTCATTGCACTGATGAAAGATCAGGTCGATCAGCTGAATAAAACAATAAATGTCGCTGAATTTGTCAACTCGACAATGGATTTTCGCGAGGTGGAAGATGTTCTCCGGCGGTTAGAAAGCGGTAAGATAAAGCTGCTCTATGTCGCACCCGAACGGCTTGAAAATATGCAGTTCGCAAATAAAATTCAGAGTATGCACCCTGAATACGTGTTTGTTGATGAAGCACATTGCATCAGTGAATGGGGACATAATTTCCGTCCGGCGTACCGGAAGATAAGTGAATTCATCGCTCATATTGGTATTAAAAAAGTTTCCGCTTTTACAGCAACTGCAACACCGGAAGTAATCAGGGATATAGCAACCCAGCTTCATTTGAAAAACCCGCGTGTATTTGTCCGCGGATTTGAGCGCGATAATCTTTCCATATCTGTAACCGTTACTAAAAATAAACGAGCTAAACTGATTGAAATCCTGCGGCAGCACGGAACGCCTGCAATTATCTACACAGCCTCCCGAAAAACAACTGAAGAAGTAAATGAGTTCCTTCAGATGAACAGGTTCAACTCATCCTATTACCACGCGGGATTGCACCACATCCAGCGCAGAAATGTGCAGGAAAATTTTATTTCCGGCAAACTTCCAATTATTGTCGCGACAAACGCGTTTGGTATGGGGATAGATAAATCCGATATCCGCACCGTTGTTCACTACAATATGCCCGGCTCAATCGAAAACTACTACCAGGAAATCGGGCGCGCCGGAAGAGACGGTCTGCCTGCAAACACGGCATTGCTTTTTGAGGACAGGGACGAAGACATTCACCGCTACTTTTTGTTGAACTCTGCCCCGACAAAAGAATTGGTGTTTGCTCTTTATGATGCAATTTGTGAATATGCCCGGGTAGGTCATTCGGGATTTATCGATGATGAAATCCCGCTAAACTATGATTATCTCCGCTCTGTCACACGGCGACCTGAATTGACAAAAGCGTTGGTTCACTCGGTGCTTAGCCTGCTAAAAGAAGCTGATTATCTTGCCCCTGTTTCTGAGTTCTCCAAGAAACACGAATTCCGTTTTTCGACAGATGCCGGACATTTGAAAAAATATGTTCTCACTCTTACCGATGACTCTAAGAAACTCTTTATATTAAATCTGATTCGTAAATTCGGGGATAAAGCATTTACCAGGAAAGCTTCTTTTTCACCGGATTATCTTTCTAAAGATTTTGGAATAGAACCTGAAAACATAGAGGCTTACTTCAAGGAACTAAACAGATCCGGATTCATTGAATATTCAATACCAACATTCGGCGAAGACACGGTGCGGATGCTTTCCGCGAGAGTGCAGTCGCGATATCTTCGTATTGATTTTGAAAAAATAAACCGGTTATTTTTACATAGCAAGAAAAAACTCGGGGCAATAAAAGAATTTGTATTTACTAACAACTGCCGGTTTGCTTACATACTTTCATACTTTGGAGAGGATGTAAAAAACTATCGATGCGGAAAATGCGATAATTGCGCTGCACCATCTCCTGTCAGCGATGCCGGCATACAGTACCTGCACGAAATATTATTAAAAACAGTATATGATTTTGAGAAACGCCTAAAAAAAGAAAACATTATTTCCATTGTCAGAGGCACTACCAAATCTCCTGAATTTAAAAATTCTTCCTCTTATGGCGTTTGTGCTAATTATCCTGCGAACGAGTTAAGCACTTTTCTTTTTAATATAGAACAGCAGGGTTACATTACCACTGATGCAGCTAACGGAAAAAAAATCAATGTAACTAATAAAGCAATCGAGTTTTTAACTGAACGGGGATTGCTTCAGCCTGCAGCCGCGAATCGTGATTATGAAAAGGACCTCGAGCTTTTTCACTTATTACGGGATATACGTGCGAAGACAGCCGCGAAATTTAATCAGGCAATTTATTTAGTCAGCACTGACGAGGTATTACGAAATATTGCTCTTGCAAAACCTAAATCAAAATTAGAACTGTTGGCAGTTGAAGGATTCACCGAGAGAATGTTCAATAAATACGGGGAAGACGCTCTCGAATGTATCCGATCTTTTAGCGGGAAGAAATCAACAGCCGCGGGAGGGCAACAAAAGGATTTGCCGGAGAATGTCGCGGAAACATACCGCCTTATAAAAGAAGGCTATACGCTTCCTGAAATCGCCGAGATTAGGCGGCTGTCTCAACCTGTAGTTTCTATGCAGATTGAAACAATCATAGAATTTGATGCTTCAATTGATGTTTCAAAAATTGTTTCAGATGAAGTACTGAAGATAGTTCAACACGAACGAAGCCAAGGAATCAGCGATTTAAAGTCTCTGAAAAAGGTTGTCCCTGCAAGCACGGGTTTTCCAGAACTGCGTATAGCGCTGGCGAAGGCAAAATCATCTCAATTTTGAAGTTTGCGTTTCTGTAATTCTGCCGTGACCTTATCATAAAACAATTCCCACTTCTCCGGATTTTCATTATAATACTTTAGAGTTTTATCATATTGCTCGCGGGTAACACTATACTTTGTATCCAAAGAAACCAATATTTTTTCGGTCGCCGGAACATCTTTCCCAAGCGTATCTTGTGCTGTCACGAGGTCTATATAATAATTTACAAATTTTCCTTCCGGAATTTTAGCCCCGGGTAATTTGTCACACGAAATGAGCAGCTGAGAACCAAGTACAAGAACAAAAATCATAAGCAAATAACTAAAGGCTCGTCCGGAAAATACTTTGCCGGATTCAAAAATACCGGCGAATGCAATTTTTTTTTCAAAATAAAGCTTTGCGGTCTTCGCGTCTTCGCGTGAGAATAGTTCTATTATAGAGGTAAAGGTTATTTGTGAACCTGCCTTATGCACCTTCATTTAGTTTCTCTTACTTGCCTCAAACAATATTCTTTTCTCTCGTTCAGATAAACTCTTATAGCCTGAAAGGCTAATCTTATCTAAAATCTCATCAATCTCTTCCTGCGTAATCTTGCTTTCATCACGCTGACGATTCGCGTTGATGTCATAAAAATTGGCATCCTCAACTCTTGGAGAGCTTGCGCCCCGCGAAAATGCCGATGGAAATTTATTCCCGTTGGTTTTCATTCCCCCCATCATATTCCCGCTTAATAATGCTCTCTTAAAGTCGAAATTAATTCCTGAATCAATCATCATATAAATAAAACCTGTCAACGCGCCCCCGATATGGCAAAGATATGCAACTCCGCCGCCGTCATCATTCACCGCGAGCAGGTTGAAAATGATCATAAATCCAATGAGATATTTAGCCTTCACGGGAATCAAAAAATATACATATACATATCTTTCAGGAAACATAAGAGCAAATGCAATCATAACGCCGAATATCGCGCCTGATGCCCCGATTGTCGGTGCTGCTCTGCCATCCATTAATGCAGACATAATCAGCTGAACAAGCCCGCCGCCAATTCCCGCGGCAAGATAGAACATCAAGAATCTTTTCGGTCCCCACAATTCCTCTATTTCCATTCCAAACATCCAGAGTGCCAGCATATTAAAAAGTATGTGACTAAAGTTGCCGTGCAGGAACTGATACGTTATCAGCTGCCACGGCATAAAAGAGTCGCCAAGAGGATTTAATGCCAAGTAGTGCATAATAACTAAATAAAGCGGCACTCCATCAACATTCAATCCTTTTGAAATGTATGTAATAAAAAATAGCGCACCGTTAAGGACAAGCAGATTTTTAATTATAGGCGGGAACAATGAGAATCCGCCAAAACGGGAATAATTATTTGACATAAATATTTAGTATTCTTTTCTAAAAAAAATTAGAACATAGTAATGAATAAACCTTCAGCATAAAAAGGATTTTTAGGAAGCTGCCGATTATTTCTTAAATTAATATTAAACTCAACAATAAAATATAAACTGAACGAGACATTAACAATTAATCGCTGAAATGTTTTTCGTAAATGTTTGAATATTGCATAACCATTGATTTATAAATCCATCTCATCAGGAACCAAGTATTCTTCATTTTATTGTTCATAAACTTGATGTTTTCTCTGAGATTCAAAGACATTTGAATATACTCGTCTTTAGTCAGTTTCACGGGGTCTTCACCGCTGTTCAGTTTTTCAAGCATTCCCGCGAAAGCACGTTCAATCTTGTAATAATCTTTTTTACCTTGAACCTCCTTGACAACTTTATTGCAAAGAGAAACAAGAAATTTTTTTTCGGTTTTATCGAACTCAAAATTATAGTTGCGAAATCCTTTAGCCATTTTTACTTTTTACCGTTTCCGTTAGTTCTGAAGTGAGAGTAATCGATTTTCTTAGTTTTTGATAACCGGGTTTAATAACCTTATAAATATATTCTAATCGCTGCTGATGATGGATGAAAGCGGACTTCATAGCGTTAATTGTAAGTTTTTCAATATCATCAAGTTTCAGATTGAAGTAATTCATCGCTATCATACATTCTTTAGTCATAGTTGTACCGCTCATCAACCGGTCATCGGTGTTGAGAGTTAATCTGAATTTTAATTTATACAACGGACCAAAAGGATGATTTTCTATTTTATCAACCGCACCGGTATGCACGTTGCTTAACAGGCAGACTTCAATCGGGATACGTTTATCCAAAATATATTGCGCGAGTTCGCCCATACCAACAACATTTCCGTTTTCATCAAATGTCAGGTCTTCAACAATACGTGCACCGTGTCCTACGCGATGCGCACCGCACCATTGAATCGCCTGCCAGATGGATTCTTTGCCGAATGCTTCGCCCGCGTGAATAGTGATGTTGAAATTCGCGCGTTGAATAAAATGGAATGATTCAATATGCTTTTTGGGCGGATACCCTCCTTCTTCGCCGGCAAGATCAAATCCTACAACACCTTTATTGCGATAGTTCACAGCCAGTTCGGCAATCTCTAAATTGTCTTGAATGTTGCGCATACCGCAAAGGATTAATCCGTAACCCGTGCCAAAATCCTGCCTGCCTTTTTCTAATCCCTCTAATACGGCAGTGACAACATCATCAAGATATAAACCCTTTGCAGTATGAAACACGGGAGCAAATCTGGTTTCAACATAGCAGACACCATCGTTTTTCATATCCTCCATCATTTCATAAGCAACGCGGGATAGTGCTTCTTTTGTCTGCATAACAGCGCAGGTATGCTCGAAGCCTGATAGATATTCAGCTAAACTTCCCTTTTGCGCACCTATCCGGAACCATTCATTTAGTTCACCCGCATCGGCGGTAGGGAGTTTTTCATACTTGATATCTTTCGCTAAATCAATAACAGTGCCGGCGCGAAGCCCGCCGTCCAAATGGTCGTGCAAAAGAACTTTTGGAGCGGCACGTAATATTTCTTCTTTGGTCATAATGCAATTCTTTATTGTTTCAAAAATATCCCTTTATGAGGAGATAGCCAAATAATGAACTAATGGCTTATACATTTCCAGAGAAAACAGAACAAGATGGCAGGCGAAAGAAGATTTTACAAAGTGATATTTGTCTGATACCAAACCGATAACAAGTTAGCTTAAAGCAACCGTGTTATTTCGAGTACTCTGAAAGAGTTCAATTTGAATAACCGTGAGCAAGTGCCGCGAAGCGGCGCGATGCTCACGGTAAAATGTGCATAGCCCACTCTCTCGTCTCCGTAGGAGGCGAACTACCACTCAATATCGCCAAAAAGTTACTGATTATACCGGATTTTGGTTGTCCCCTTGCAGGGAACAGGCACTTGTTCGTTTCCTTTCCGTGAGCTTCGTACCGCTTCGCGGCTCGAAACTCACGGTTATTCAAATTTTACTTCTTTGGAGTATCGCCTCAAGCATACCATTTACTGATCGCGGATTGTATTGGCATACTATTCAACTTGTTGTCGGTTTGGTATAAATGTTATTGTTGGGCAATCCATTAGAGAAGGTTTGTATTCATTTTATATTAAATTATCGGTTAATAAATTTATCTTATTTTCTCTTTGCCGGTTTTTTATCAGAACTGTTTTCCAATTCCTTCCTCATCTTGAACAACAGCGCGTTGAATACCTTGTTTTGTTCATTTACTTCATTTATATATACTAATAACGGATGGAATATTGACTAATTTATTATATTGTTAGCGTGAGAGTGCTTATATTTGTGAAAAAGGAAAAAAGATATGATAAAGATAGAATTAACAAAGCAAGATCAG
>CAIYTF010000147.1 GCA_903929035.1 uncultured Ignavibacteriales bacterium | reverse complement strand
GGGGACGTTATTAGTTTGGGCTTACTTTTCCGTGAGTTAGCACACACGGTTATTCCAATTTAGTCCCGTTGGGACAAATTCAAGAACAGGCTGAGTAGTTACAAATAATAAAGATACGAAAGCTTCAAAGCAAATATTAATACCTTAAGTAATGGCGAAATAAATGAGTACCCTATCAAAGCCAACTTAGAATAGCTATAGCCGCTTAACGATAAAGTCTAAAATGTTGGAGGATGATGCTCGGATTGTAAGCAGAGAACGAGTGAGTGATTTTAAGAAGTGGCTCGATAATTTGGGTTTCCTGAAAAAGTCGGAATATCCATAAACCCCAAAATGCAGTTCAAAAGAAAAAGTGCGCGAGGAAAATAGGTAGTGTGCAATCCGCTTAATCCGCGATTGAGACAATTATTATCTACTTTTTCAGCAGAAATGAAAACCGTGACCCCGCACCCTGTGTGCTGCTCACTTCCACCTTTGAATTATGAGCTTCAATGATATGCTTAACAATTGCCAGCCCGAGTCCTGTGCCTCCAACCGATCGCGAACGGGCTTTATCAACACGGTAGAATCGTTCAAATATTCTTGATAGATTTTTCTTGGCAATTCCAATTCCGGTATCGGAAACAGAAATTCTTCCGTATTTACCCGCGTTCTCAACAGAAACAGTGACTTTCCCTTCTTCTGTATATCTGATGGCGTTTTGAATAAGATTAACAATAACCTGCCGAATTTTTTCTTTGTCGCCAAATAATTCTAAGTCTTTGGGAGCTGGTATGAATTCAATGGCTAAGCCTTTCTTTAAAGCAATAGGTTCAAATTCACTTACAATCTCCTGTAAATAACCATTTATTGCTATGTACCGAAAACTCATTCTCATCTCCCCGCTTTCAATCATTGAAAGATCGATAAGTTCATTGACGAGCGTACTAAGATTGTTCGCGTGAAGATTGGCTTTTTCTAAGAAAACCATATTCACTTTCGGGTCGTTGATTGCCCCATTTAACAATGTCTCGATAAATCCCTGTACCGCGAATATCGGCGTTTTCAATTCGTGAGAAACATTGCCCAAAAAATGCGTGCGCATTTTTTCAAGCTTTTGCAGATAGTCAAGGTCATTAAGCTGTTGTTGAAACATCAACTTAATTTCATCATCTAACCCTGAAAGTGAATTATCTAATACTATTTCATCCGGAGCAGTAAATCGCTTCGTCCTAATTCCGGTTATGATATTCCTGATTGTATCAATTTCCTTCTTTCTCTTTTTATAGAACACTCTCATAATTATTCCATATAGAATAAGTGTACCCAATGAGGCTGTGATAAGAGTGCCGTAATCTTTGGAAATAATAACAATAGCTAATACCGTTACGGCATAAAGCAGCAGCACCTCGCGAATAAAATAAACAACATAGAGTGTTTCTTTTAGTGATTTATACATATTCCTTGAATCTATACCCCACACCCTTCAATGTTTCAATACAATCTGATTCATTGCCAAGTTTTTCTCTAATTTTCCTTATATGTACATCAATTGTTCTATCAATGACGTAAACATCACTTCCCCACACGTTTTTTAATATTTCTTCCCGCCTGTGTACTTTGCCCGGATTACCTGCAAGATAAAACAACAATTCAAATTCCCTGCGGGGAAAAATAATTTCTTTATTATTTAGCTGTACAACATACCGCAGTCTGTCAATTTTAAGCGGACCAATCTCAATTGAGGTTCTTGAATCCGTGATATTACTCTTTTCATACTCGCGTAAATTCGATTTGACACGAGCGATAAATTTATTTGGCGATATTGGTTTAGCAATAAAATCAGCGGCACCAAGTTCAAGTGCTTTGATTTCATCTTTCTCCGAAGACCTTGCAGTGAGGAATATTATGGGAGTATCAATAAATTCATCGTCCTCGCGTATTTTCGCGCAAACCTCGTATCCATCCATATTGGGCATCATTATATCTAAAATAATTAAATCAGGTTTAGGAATGAGATTTTGCAAAGCTTCGAGACCATCAACCGCGGTGACAACCTCATAACCCCGCGCTTTCAGGTTATAGGTAAGAAATTCTAAAATATCAGGCTCATCATCAACTAATAATATTCTTTTCACGTTCAATTTCATCATTGTTACAAAATATTTCTGTCATAATATCAATAAACTTATTTAGGTAATCTACTCGCTAATGTTATTAAATTATTAAATCAAGATTTATTGGTGAATGCTTTCACCCGTTCTGCCAAACCATCTGCATCAATATTCAGGAGCCTGTGCAGCTCTTCCCGCGTGCCGTGATCAACAAACGCGTCAGGCAGCCCGATTCTTAAAATATCATTCTTATAGTTATTATCAGTAAAAAACTCTGCTATCGCGCTTGAAAATCCCCCTACTATTGTATTTTCTTCAATGGCAACAATCTTTGTAAACCGCTTCGCGATACTATGCAGCAAATTTTCATCAAGCGGTTTGATAAAGCGCATATTAATAATTTCCGTGCTGATACCCTGCTCTTTTAACACGGCGGCAGCGGATACTGCATATCGCGTCATATTGCCAACCGAAAGAATTGCTGCATCTGCGCCTTCTGAAATTACTTCAGCCTTGCCAATTTCATATTCTTCAAAGCCTGCAGAAATTGGCACCCCAGCCACCGAGCCTCTCGGATACCGGAGAGCAATTGGTCCCTTCGAATATTTAATAGCTGTATAAAGCATATTTCGGAGTTCAGCCTCATCCTTTGGAGCCATAATGACCATATTGGGAATTACGCGCAAATAACTTAAATCCAAACTGCCGTGATGCGTTGGACCATCAGCACCCACGAGTCCCGCGCGGTCAATAACAAAAACCACGTGCAAATTCTGCAAAGCAACATCGTGAACAATTTGGTCAAACCCCCTCTGCAAAAAAGTGGAATAAATTGCAACTACGGGAACTATTCCCTGCGTTGCCATTCCTGCCGCCATAGTAATCGCGTGTTCTTCCGCGATGCCTACATCAACGTAGTTATCAGGGAAAGCTTCCTGCAAAAAACTTAACCCTGTGCCGTCAGGCATTGCTCCGGTTATTCCGACTATGTTATTCTGTTCCTTTACAATTTCAACTAACGCTTTTCCAAATATGGATGTATATGAGGATGTGCTGCTTCCTGATTTGAATGCCTTGCCGGTTGTTTTATCAAATGGAGTTGAAGCGTGCAATCTCTGAACGTGCTGTTCGGCAGGTTTATATCCTTTGCCCTTTGAAGTTATAGCGTGAATAAGTATAGGGCAGTGAAACACTTTAACCTGCTCCAATATTTTTACAAGCTGATGAATATTATGCCCGTTCACAGGACCAAAATATCTAAACCCGAGTGCCTCGAACAACATTCCGGGAGTGATTATTGATTTTAATCCCTTATCTACTCTTACGGCTATCTTGCGTAATCTATCACCAAATAGATCAAATTTTCCTGTCAGCTCCCACACGTATCCTTTCAAACGGTTATACTCCGGATGTGCTATTACCTCTGTAAAATAGTTGGATATCTGCCAAACATTGTGAGAAATTGACATATTGTTATCGTTCAGAACCACTATTAAATCGCTTTGCATAAAACCTGCATTATTCATAGCCTCATAAGCCATTCCGCCGGTCATAGCACCATCGCCAATTATAGCAACAACTTTTTTATTAAGTCCTAATTTTTTAGAAGCGATAGCCATACCGACAGCTGCCGAAATTGAAGTTGTCGCGTGTCCGGCACCAAAAGAATCATATTCGCTTTCAGCGCGTTTTAAGAATCCCGAAATGCCATTCAACTGACGAATTGTGGGCATAAGGTCTTTCCGTCCGGTTAATATTTTATGCGGGTAAGCCTGGTGACCTGTATCCCACACCAATAGATCGTGAGGAGTATTAAAAACCTTATGCAGCGCGACCGTCAGCTCCACCGTTCCAAGTCCGCCTCCAAAATGACCGCCGACTTCCGAAATAACATCAATCAAATACGCGCGAATATCAACGCACAACTGCTTCAAGTCATTCACATCAAATGAACGAATATCTTTTGGATAAGTGACTTTACTTAATATTGTATATTTTTCTGCATTCTGCATTCTATCAAAACTCCGAGTTATAAATTCATTTATTAATTAAGCCCTTGTAAAGAAATAACCTTTAGATCTTCTAAATCTAACCATCGCGGTCTTCGCGTCTTCGCGTGAGAAATTGTTAATGTTATTTCTGAACGAGTCCTAAGCCTGAAGCACATCTAATTTTTCTTTAAGTGCGGATATTTTCAGTTCGGCACTTTTCAAAGATTTGATGCACTCTTCAGACAGCATTACCCCTTCTTCATATAGCGCGATTGCCGCTTCAAGATCAAGGTCATCATTATCAAGCGAGTTAGAAATATCATCCAGCCTATTAATCATTTCCTTGAAAGAAAATTGCTGTTTATCTTTTGTTTTCAATCTATTTTTGCTCTTATTTTACCGTCAATAAATCGTATCGAGAAAGTTTCTTCTCCATTCAAATCAGCATAATGTTTTATAAATCTGCCGCCTTGTTCCACTAAAACAAAACCTTTTTTCAGGATACCCTCGGGGCTCGCGTTGAAAATTTTATTCTGAAGTAAATCCACTTTGGATTGAAGATTCTTTATAAATCCTTTCCCTTTTTCTTGGAACCGGAAAATTGACATATCAAGCTGCTGTGAATGCAGATCAACAAATTTTTGCACTCCATTCCTAAGTGCTTTCATTTCATATATTAACTCATCAGTTTGTTCCTTATAACCGGATACTATCTGATTCCAATATGTTTCCTTAAATCTTTCAGCCAATCCTGCAATCTCGCGGATATCCGGGGTAATAAGCTCCATCGCGGCAGTTGGTGTCGCGGCGCGTAAATCGGCAACAAAATCCGCTATGGTAACATCTGTCTGATGCCCGACCGCGCTTACAATCGGTATCTTAGACCGATAAATCGCGCGGGCAACATCTTCATCGTTGAATGCCCACAAATCCTCTATAGAACCTCCGCCGCGCCCAAGTATAATAACATCGCAAATCGATTTAGAATTCACTATTTTATTCAATCCATCAATTGCAGCAACAATAGATTTTGGAGCTTCCGCTCCCTGCACCTGAGCTCCCGCTATTATTAACTCGATCAAAGGAAATCTTCTTTTAGCGACACTAATCATATCCTGTAATGCTGCCCCTTGGGTTGAAGTGACAATACCAATCCGCATTGGAATTTTAGGAATTTCCTGCTTGTGGTCGAGATCAAAAAGACCTTCGGCTGCAAGTTTTTTCTTCAGCCGTTCAAAGGCAACAAATAACGCGCCTTCTCCAGCGGTATCAATTTTGCGAGTGTCAAACTGATAATTGCCGCGGGGAGGATACACTGAAAGTTTCCCTTCAAGTATTACCCGCATACCGTCAGCCGGTTTAAATTTAACGCCGGGAGCATAGCTTTTCCACATCACGCAGCTAATTACCGCGTCATCGTCTTTTAGCGAAAAATACCAGTGACCTGATGGATATACTTTCAAGTTAGATACTTCCCCGATAATTCGCAGATTGGAAAAACTTTCTTCAAGCGTGATCTTAATAAGCCCTGTTAACTGCCCTACCGAGAGAAGTCTATCGTCTTTCAATATGTTCTTGCTTCAACTATGAGTATATTGATGTTGTTCCGCGAATTCTCTCTCAAAAATGCGCGGAGAAAAACCACGAATACAAACCCGCCGAGAACTCTGAAAAGTGAAGTGAAGATGTTCTCATATCAGTAGTGTAGCGGTATCTTATATAGAGAGAAAACACATCGCGGATTGGAATAATTCCCCACGAAACTTCAGGACTAATACCATTCGAGCCGTTAAAGTTACTGAAACCGCTCAAGCCAAAAATTACATACTCCCCAAAATTTATAGTGCATAAATACTTAAAACCAAGCCGCGCATAATTTTTATGTTCGAACTTTGGCAGATAAGAATATTCGGCAGAAACGAACGACCGCGGATAGTTATACCCGTCTGAATAGTGACTAAATAACGGAAATTCCTTTGAAATACTTAAATAGCCTTTGAGTTTTGAGTTGCTCCCGTAAACAAAAGCAGCACCAATATTGGGAATGAGATAAACTGCACCGCCATAAGCACACGAAAGCCAGCTAACGCTTTTGGAATCAATTGGTTTATCCTCAAGCGAAGGCAGCTGGATTTCAAAAACATCGCTCTCATTCGTTTTCCCTGTTGAATCCGTAAGAATTGCCTTAAATGTTGTTGTTGAAGAATCAAACTTAAACTTCGTAATATCAACATCCATCCGATGAGTATCGGTAATCGTGTCAGAAATCGATACCGTATATTTATCGCCGATAATTATTTTAGATTTGCAGTTTACACTGGTATTAAACATCAGTTGAAATATTCCAGGGCTCTCGGGTGAAATAAAAGACTCTATGATAAAAACTTCTATTGAATCAGATTGAGCGTAAATATTGACCATACCTCCGCGAAGAAGCAGCACTGTGAAAAATAACCACAAAACGCGTTTCATATTATTCCTTTTGTTTGAAAAAAATCGCTATTATTAATATTAAGTTATGTGATTTTTTCTAATTATTAAAGTTTTTTCGCATTCATAGCCATTTGTAATTTAAAAACAGCTTCAATGAAACAAATAATTGACAAAATAACTCTTTTTTTTCTGTGAATGTGATCCAAATCAAGTTGTTTTATTAAAAAAATCATTAAATTAGCGACTTAACTATAAAATCAATCGATAAAACGAAAAAAGCAGGTATGGAAGTTTGTTTTTGGGGTGTGCGAGGGTCAATTCCCACGCCGCCAACGTCTGAGGATCTTCGAAATAAAATTACGCGCGTACTCGAACTCGCTGCAGGAATTGATATTTCTACTGCTGAAAAGCGGGAGCAATTTCTTTCCGGATTATCCGAAAAGGAACTTGGCTTCATTGGCGGAAATACACCCTGCGTTGAACTCAAAGTCAAGGATAAGATATTTATATTTGATATGGGTACCGGATTACGCGAGTTTGGGAACGATCTCCTAAAAAGGCTTCCCAAGGAGCAGCAACATATTGAGCTGCATATTTTTATCGGTCACACGCATTGGGATCACGTGCAGGGATTTCCTTTTTTTGTTCCTGCATACCGGAATAATGTTGAGCTTCATTTTTATTTTGTCCATCCACAGGTAAAAGAACGTTTAGAAATTCAGCAAGACTATCGTTTTTTCCCTGTCGCTATGGAATTTATGGCTTCAAAAAAACATTTTCATCAAATTGAAAATAACTCTCAATTTATGATTGATGACATTGTCATAAAAACAACGGAATTGAATCATCCCGGGAAATGCTTTGCCTATCGTGTCGAGTATGAAGGTAAATCTTTCATATATGCAAGTGACGGTGAATACAACTACCTGCCTTCAAGCAGGATTAATAAATTTATCGAATTTTATGATAAAGCCGATATGCTGGTCTTTGATGCCCCATTCTCATTTTCCGAAGAAATCGAGAAAATAAACTGGGGGCACAGCTCTGCTTTACTTGGTATTGATCTGTCGGTAAAAGCAAAAGTAAAAGAATTAATTCTCTTCCACCACGCCCCTGAGAATGATGATGAAGCGGTATTTCAGTTGCTGCAAACCGCCGAAGAATATAGAGAAAAGAACTATAGCAGTTCTCCTTTAGAAGTATTGCTCGCGCGAGAGAGAATGAAAATAACGATTTAAAGTTTTGACTGAATTGCACTCGATAAAAAAAGCTGCCCTATATAGAGCAGCTTTTTTTTGTAAACATAGAAAACGAGATTAACCGTTTTTTGCTTTGAAATCATTCAATAATGAAACTAAGTCAATAACTCCTTGTTTAGGAAATGCATTGTATATGGATGCGCGCAGCCCGCCGACAGAACGATGTCCTTTCAGTCCGTCAAATCCTGCTTTTGTAGCTTCACTGATAAGTTTTTTCTCTAACTCTTCACTTGGCAATCGGAAAGTTACGTTCATTAACGACCGGCTGTCCGGTAAAGCGTGTCCTTTGAAAAAGCCGCCGCCGTTATCAAAACAATCGTAAAGAATTTTCGCCTTTTCCTGATTCAATTTATACATTGCATCAAGACCGCCGAGTTTCTTTAACCATTTTGCCACCAAGCCAATAATATAGATGCCAAACACGTTGCAAGTGTTATATAATGAATCATTATCCGCGTGAATTTTATAGCTTAACATAGAGTGTAAACTATCAGATGAACGCCCGAGTAAATCCTTCCGAATGATAACAAGGGTAACACCGGCAGGTCCCATATTTTTCTGCGCGCCGGCATATATAATACCATACTTACTTATATCAATTTTCTTGTGCAGCATATCAGACGATGAATCGCATACAAGCGGCACGCTGCCAACTTCAGGCTCAGTCTGCCATTGAGTACCATAAATGGTGTTATTTGAAGTAAAGTGAACGTACGCGGCTTCGGGGTCAAGTTTCAGTTCAGCCTGCGCGGGGATGCGGTTAAAGTTTTCCGCTTCAGTTGAACCCGCGATATTAATCGCGCCCACGCGTTTTGCTTCTTTCAATGCTTTTTTCGACCAAGCACCGGTAATAATATAATCAGCCTTGTTTACCGGGGGCATCAGATTTAAAGGCACCATCGAGAATTGGAGACTCGCTCCGCCGTGTAAAAACAGTATTTCATAGTTTTCCGGGACATCGAGCAATTCGCGTAAATCTTTTTTTACATTCTGATGAATTTCATCATAAACTTTTGAACGATGAGAAATTTCCAGAATTGACATACCCACACCGGGCAGAGAGAACAAATTTGCCTGAGCTTCGCTCAACACTTCTTCCGGTAAAACTGCCGGTCCCGCGCTAAAATTATAAATGCGTTTCTGCATATAGATTCCTGACTTTCTTAAAAATATTTATAAATGCTGTATCTAAAATATTTGAAAAAAACGATAGAACAAAATATAGCAGTGTTAGCGTCATATTTTTTTCCTTGATCTTTTGGGGAAACTCTACTTTCACAATATCTTTATTTAGATGGTATTTTTAGCGATATTATGAACTTATATAAAATATTTTTAGTTAAGTAAAGTAAGCTATGGAAGAAAAAGTAGAAACTACCGGTGACGGTGAACAAAAACAACAGCAACAAAGAAGAAGACCGTACAATCCGCGTATGCGCAGACCCCAAGGTACACGTCCGCCTGCATCTGAAGATAGCAGTCCTGATTTAGATACCGCGGGTATTGCAGCACAGCCATCTGTTCAAGGTACGGAAGGGAATAGTGCAGATACTGTAGTTGCCACACCTGTACCGGAAGTAAATATACCCGTTCAGGAAACTACGGCACCCGAAAAAGAAATTGTTAGGCCTCGTCCGCCGCAAATTCACCGCCCGCCCCAGGGCGCAAGGCCCCAGCAAGTAAGCAGACCTCAGAGACCACCCCAGGGCACAAGACCCCAGCAAGGTAACAACAATGCGTCCCAATGGAACAGGCCTGCTGCACCACAGCAGCAACAGCAAAGCCAGCCGCAGAGCAAATCGTTTAATAAAATTTCCATTGTTGTGCCGCTTTTCAATGAAGAAGAATCTCTCAAACCGCTCGCTCGCGATATAAAAAAAGCACTCGCGTCATACAATAACTTCGAAGTGTTGTTTATTGATGACGGTAGTCGCGACCGTTCTCTTCAGATTCTAAAAGAATTATACCGCGAAGACAGAAGATTTAAGTACATAAGTTTTCAGAAAAACTGCGGTAAATCTGCAGCATTACAAATTGGATTTGAAAATGCAGCCGGCGATGTAATCGTTACTATGGATGCTGATTTGCAAGACGACCCGAACGAAATTCAGAATCTTATCAAAAAACTTGATGAGGGTTCCGATATGGTGTCCGGATGGAAACGCGTTCGCTTCGATCCGGTTATCAAAAAAATGTCATCGAGATTTTTCAATATGATGACCCGCCTTATAAGCGGCATCAAAATTCACGATTTCAATTGCGGACTAAAAATTTACCGCAAATCAGTTGTTAAGAATATTAATGTCTATGGTGAATTGCACCGTTATATTCCTGTACTCGCGAAGTGGCAGGGCTTTTCAGTCGATGAAATTGTCGTGCAGCATCATCCGCGCAGATACGGTAAAACAAAATTCGGCATTTCACGGTTCTTCAAAGGCTTCGTAGATTTACTTACGGTAACATTTGTAACACGCTATGTTAAACGTCCGATGCACTTATTCGGTTTTCTTGGCGCATTTTCTTTCTTAGTCGGACTGCTGCTTAACGGGTGGCTGACTTACGAAAAATTCGCGCTGGATCAGCCACTCAGCAACAGACCGATATTGTTTTTGGGAATGCTGCTTATTATTGTCGGTATTCAGTTCTTTTCTATAGGAATGCTTGGTGAAATGATGGTTCACAATTTCCAAGACACGAAAGAATATAAAATAAAAGATAAAGCACTATAATTCGGAATCGTAATTTTTTTAGTTGATGCACTATATTGAATCACATACATTATTGATATGATGACAAAGTTTTTAATGGGCAAAACATCTTGAAATTATAAGCTGCTATGCACTATGACCCTGTAAAAAATGTTTTCGCGGGCGTGATTCGCTCACTTCCCGTATCGCGTGTCGGGTTCTATAAAACACTTGATTTGATGTTTCTACGTTCGTGGTATGTTCGCAGGGAACTGCGTGCAATCAGGAAACAATTTGGCACTGACGAATTAAAAGTTTTAGATGCCGGCTGCGGATATGGGCAGTATTCATATTTTATGGCAAATAATCTGGCACCGTGCAGTATTCTTGCAGTTGATGTTAAGGAAGATTGGATTAAAGATTGCCGAAATTTCTTTGCATCACGAAATCTCAAACAGGTTTCGTTTGCCATTGAAGACCTCGCTAAAATATCATATACCAACAAGTTCGATTTAATCGTGTGCATTGATGTAATGGAGCACATTCATAATGATGATGCCGTGTTTGAAAACTTTTTCCGGGCACTCGCGCCCGGAGGATTTGTTATAATCAACAGCCCTTCCATTTATGGCGGCTCCGATGTACACGATGATAACGAAGAAAGTTTTATTGGAGAACACGCGCGTATCGGCTATGGACATATAGAGCTAAACGAGAAGCTTGGCGAAAAAGGATTTATACCTTACAGTCATAAATATACCTATGGGTTCTGGGGCGATAAGGCTTGGCGGTTAGGAATCAAATATCCGATGCTGATGCTGAATGTTTCCAAAATATTTATTGTTCTCTTGCCGTTTTATTACGTGCTTACTTTTCTATTCACGTTTATTATGATGCAAATTGATTACCGATCAGATAACAAAACAGGGTCAGGCATTAATTATATAGCACAAAAACCGTTAAAGTAATTGTTAGTGAATAATTATCAATTGTTAATTTTGAAAACACTTAGGATAATTAGTTACAGGGTTTGTTTATTTTCATTTGCTTCTAAACATATCTTTCTTTTTGGGACTCGTAAGGGCGAGCAGCCGGTTGCCCCTGCAATATATATTATTCAAGCATATCATTCTTTTATTTATCACGGCAATAAATATCTGTCCCCGCGGGACATCCAAAATAATAATCAGATAATATTTACAACATAATTTTCCGGAGTTACAATGGCAGTTAAAGTAACAAAAAAAACAGCATCCAAAAGCGGTCACAAAGAATCTTTCATTGATTCAATTCCTCAGAAATACCAATGGCTTGGTGTTTTTGGTACTGTTCTTGTTTTGTTTTTGATTTTCCTAAATCCGCTTTTTTTTGGCGGCAAAACTTTCCAATCAAGCGATATTCTTGCCTCGGAGAGTATGCAGTCATATTTGGCAAAAGCCCGCGATGGCTTCACGCTTTGGAACCCGCATATCTTTTGCGGTATGCCGGCTTACTCTATTGCAGTCGGATATACCTGGTTTAATCTGATATATGTTCTGTTCACCGGAGTCCGCGATATTTTCACCGCGTTCTTCTCGGTTGAATATGTTAGATGGAGTTATTATCTCATAGTACTCGCGCTCACATCATTCACGCTAATGAAGCATCTGACGAAAAGTACGCTCGTTAGTCTTTTTACCGCGCTTGCAACTTCATTCAGTACCGGCTATATCGTGTTCCTTTATATTGGTCACGTTACCAAACTTACTTCCTTGTGTATGTTCCCCTTGATATTTCTTATTCTGCTCCGTATGCAGGTAAAAATTAAACTTTTAGATATTTTTATATTAATTATTGCACTCCAGCTGCTCGTGCAGGGTTTTCACGTGCAGATTATTTTTTACTTAGGGATTGCAACAGCAGTCTATTTTATTCATTATCTTATTGTAAGCCTGCTGAAAAAAGACAGCACACTCACCATTAACTTGTTGAAATCCGGCGGAATACTTATTGTTTCGATCAGCATCGCTCTTGCAATCCAGTTAGATAACTTTTCACAGATATATGAATACACTCCATATTCCACGAGGGGTACGAAAGGCGTGAAGGAATTAACACAGGGAGAGAACGAAAAAAGTGCGAATGATTATTACGAATATCATACAAGCTGGTCGTTTTCACCCGGTGAAATTGCCACGTTTATTATTCCTTCCTACTTTGGATTTGGCAGTTCTAAATACATTGACCCTGCAAGCGGACAAGAGTTTGAAGTGAATACCTATTTTGGTCAAATGCCTTTTGTTGATGTTGCAATGTATATGGGCGTGCTAATTTTCTTTTTGGCTCTATATGCAGCATTTACCCGATATAAGGAGCCGTTAGTTCAGTTCCTGATTGTTCTCACGCTCTTCGCGCTCTTCATTTCTTTTGGGAAAAATCTGCCTGTTCTTTTCAATCTTCTGTTTTATAATCTCCCCTATTTTGATAAATTTCGCGTTCCTTCAATGATACTTGTGTTGGTACAGTTCACTACACCAATACTTGCAGGACTTGGTCTAATGGAAATCATTGCCCCCAAAAGCTCTATCAACAGCAACGCGGCACGCGCGGAAAAAATTATTAAATTTATAGCATTAGGATTTTCCGCTTTCTTTGTAATTGCATTACTTGGTCAATCTGCTTTTGCAGATTCATTTATGGAACGCGCGCTGCATTCCAAAACTGACCCGCAAATGATACAACAGTTCAACGTGCTTGCCGACTATATGAAAGATATGTTCACCACTGATTTGCTGATAGCATTTGGTTTACCCGCGGCATTCTTCTGGGCAGCATACCTATACAAGAAAAACGCTCTCCGCGCGGATGTTTTGGCAACTCTTGCCATTGTCCTCATTCTTGTGGACTTGTGGCATATTGATGCGCGCGGTGCAAAATATACGGATGCACCCGATAAAAAAGAATTATTCGCGGAACCTGAATATGTAAAAATTATTAAAGCGCAAAAAAACAAAGAGCCTTTTAGAATACTTAATATGAAACAGTCGGGACCTGGTTCACCGCAGCAGAATTCTAACTTTCACGCGTACTTCCTGCTTGAAGATTTCTATGGCTATTCGGCAATAAAGCCAAGAGCATTCCAGGATATGATGGATGTTGTGGGGCTTTTTAACCCGACAATGTGGAAGATGGCTAATGTAAAATACATAATTCTTGATAAACCATATACCGACACGCTGTTTAAATTAATTGGCGGCAGCGGCGATAGTTACGTTTTTGAATTGACCAATAAACTCAATCGATATTACTTTGTTAACAGGGTAGAGAAGAAGCCTGCAATTGACATTCTGGAAGATTTGAAAGCTGCTAAATTCGACCCCGCGGATGTCGCGTATCTTGAAGATGAAACTTTACCGGTGCAAAAGCCGGATTCAACAGCAAAAATAAATTTAGTTAAATACACTGATGAATCAACAAAATTAGATGTAACAGCATCCGGTGATAACTACCTGGTGTTTGCATCATCCTATCAGCCCAAAGGATGGAAGGCAACCGTTGATGGTAAACCTGCAAAAATATATCGCTCAAACCACGCGTTTATGGGCATTGTAGTTCCCAAGGGAAATCACAATGTTGAATTTCTATATGCACCGGTAAGTTTTAGCCTCGCGAAAAATATTTCGTTATCGCTAAGTTCATTGGTTTTGATTGGCTTAGCTGTAAGCATATTTTTTGAACTCCGCAAAAGAAAATCGCCTGATATGAAAGACGAAACTCCTCTTGCCTGATTTGCAGCAGAAGCAGGAACAAAAGCAAACGACAAAAATAAATTTTTCGTCTGATGCTTTTAAGAAATACTTTAAAAATACCTCTTGGCTATTTACAGAAAAAATAGCACGTTTGACTCTCGGGTTCTTCGTATCAATATATATGATTCGATATTTAGGACCTGTTTCATTTGGTAATTTAAGCTATGCACTCAGTCTCACGGGATTGTTCACTGCATTCGCGTCACTTGGTTTAGATTCAATCGTTGCACGTGAATTAGTAAAAGAGCCTTTACGGAGAGATGAAATTCTCGGCACAGTATTTAATCTCCGCGTTTTTGGCGGATTTGCAGCTTTGATTATGCTTGGTACAACAATTCTATTTACAGGCGATGATGCAGCCACGATGCTCCTCATCGCGGTCATTGGACTCTCGCTCATAGTACAGGCATTCTTTGTAATTGAGTTTTATTTTCAATCCATTGTACAGATTAAATATACTGCTCTTGTCCAAATAACAAACTTGGTTATCTGCGGCATTTGCAAAATAGTACTCATTCAATTGCAGGCACCGGTTATATGGTTCGCATTTTCATATTTGTTGGAAGCAATAATTAGCTCTGCCGGATTTGTCTATGTATATAATAAAACCAACTTAAAGCTTAGAAATTGGTATTTCAGAAGAAACGCCGCGATTGCCTTAATTAAAGACTCGTGGCCCCTGATTTTTTCGGGCTTGGTAATCGCGATATATATGAAGATTGACCAAGTACTAATAAAAAAAATATTGTCGCAACAAGAAACAGGTCTCTACGCGGCGGCAGTTAAGCTCTGCGAAGCGTGGTATTTTATCCCTTTGGCAGTGTCAGCATCCCTTTTCCCCGCGATTATGAGTGCTAAATCCGCGAATAGAGAACTTTTTCTTTCACGTTTGCAGAAACTTTACGATATTCTCGTGTGGATTGCTATTCTTATTGCCATTCCGGTAAGCCTGTTCGCAAAAAATATTATGATTATTTTATTCGGAGTGAAATATTTAGGTGCAGTTAATACGCTGACTATTTATATTTGGGCAGGCGTTCCAACATTTCTTGGCGTAGCTTCAACCCAATACTTAATCGCGGAAAATCTTACACGAATATTATTCTATCGCACGCTTGCCGGTATGATAATGAATGTGGTTCTGAATATTCTGCTAATACCCATATATGGGATAGACGGTTCCGCTTTTGCAACTTTAGTGTCTTATTCAATTGCAACTTTTTCAATTGCAGCATCAGCTAAAACATTCTTTCAATTGAAGATGTTTTTGAAAGCAATGTTATTTATTGATTTTTTTTCTTTTATATTTAAGTTATGGCAGAAACGCTCTCGACAAAAATAAGGACTTTCGCTAAATTAGTGTTTTGCGAACGCGCAATTTTTAGTGCTTTGATCTCTCAACGCCTGAGCGGTTTTATGGTGGATTCAGGATGGTTTCAATCCTACGAAACAAAAACGCCGGTTGACGTGCAAGGGCAGCCAATTCCCTGGTTCACCTATTCAGCTATAGATTTTCTTGGTGATAGACTAAACTCTCAAATGCAAATTCTAGAATATGGAAGCGGTAACTCGACAATTTATTTTTCGCGAAAGACAGCTTTTGTTGATGCTTTGGAACATAACCCTGAATGGTATGAGTATATTTCCGCAAAAGTAAATATGAACTCAAAAATTCAGCTCATACCGGCCGCGGATATTAAGAACTATGCAGCTTTCCCTGCTTCTCTCGGCAAAAAGTATGATATAGTACTCGTGGATGCTATTGACCGAAACGAATGTATGTTTCAGTCAGTTAATCTATTGACTACGGATGGTGTTGTTATTCTAGATGATTCTGAAAGACCGGAATATTTGATGGGTATATCTTTCCTCAAAAACAACGGATTCCGCAAAATAGATTTTTGGGGATTTGCTCCAATTGTTATTCATAAAAAGTGTACATCTTTTTTCTATAAATCTCAAAATTGTCTTGGTATTTAACAATATGTGGAAATCTTTCAAACAATTTATCTATAAACTTGTGTTTGTTCCTCTAATTAGAGTTGTTAATCTTGCTCGATGGAAAATTTATCTTAACAACAAGGAGCAAATTAAATTGGTTATTGGTGCAGGTCCCACTATATTTGCCGGATGGTTTTCAACAGACAAAGATGTATTGGATATAACAAAACGCGAAGATTTTTTGAAATATTTCCCGCAAAAAAAAATTCATCGGATTCTTGCCGAACACGTGCTTGAACACCTGACCGACAGTGAATTGCGTGCAGCGGCAAAAAATTTAGCGGAATTTTCTACACAAGATATTAACATACGAATTGCCGTTCCCGATGGATACCACGCCAGCCCGGATTATATAGAATTGGTTAAGCCGGGGGGAAGCGGTGCGAGTGCAGATGACCACAAGCAGCTTTTTAATTATAAAACTCTTCCACGGTATTTTGAACCTTATGGATTTGAGCCGACACTTTTGGAATATTGGGATGAAAATTGTATTTTTCATACCTCATATAAAAAGGATGAGGATGGTTTCATCGAGCGCAGTCTTATACACGATGACAGGAATAAATCCGGCAAACCCATCTATACATCTTTGATTATTGATTTTAAACATAAACCAATAAACTAAAGACAAATTAGGAGTTCTATTAATGGCTTTAATTACCTGGACAGAAGCACTAAGTGTTAAAATTGATTCAATTGACACTCAGCACAAAAAACTTGTTGATCTGATCAATGCCTTGCACGATGCAATGAAGAATGGTAAAGGCAAAGAAGCAATCGGCGCGACACTAGATGAGGTTATTAACTATACCCAATATCACTTCAAATATGAAGAAGACTTGATGAAAAAAGCAGGTTATGAAGATCTGCTTAACCATAAATCCGCGCACGATCAGCTTACGCGGCAGGTAATGGACCTGAATGAAAGATATAAAAGCGGCAACACCGCGATCACGGTCGAGGTTATGAATTTTCTTAGAGAATGGTTAAACAACCACATTAACGGAACCGACAAGAAATATTCTATGCAATTGCGTGCAAAAGGAATTTCATAACAACAATTTATTATTACTTATTTACAAGGAGTTCCCAATGGCTCTATTCGAATGGACAGACACATTAAGTGTACAAATTGATTCTATTGATGCTCAGCACAAAAAACTTATTGACCTTATTAATAATCTGCACGATGCAATGCGTGCCGGCAAAGGAAAAGATGTTCTTGGTGCAACGCTCGATGAACTTATCAACTATACCCGTTATCACTTCAACTATGAAGAAGGATTGCTGCAAAAAGCCGGTTATACTGATTTCGCTAATCACAAAGGCGAGCACGTGAAACTGACTCAGCAGGTGATTGACTTGAACGAAAAATATAAAACAGGCAATGCAGTACTCACTATTGAAGTTATGAACTTCCTCAAATCTTGGTTGAGTACGCACATTACAGGCACTGATAAGAAATATGTCTCGCAGGTTAAAGCAAAAGGTATAGTGTAATTTTCACGGTATTTGATTCAGAGCACAGCAATTATTGGCATATAGTTGCTCTGCTTGCTATGGATGATGCACCGGAGGAGCATAAAAGGTATATTTTGTTAACGCGTTTTATACCAAACCGATAACAAGTTAGATTAAATCAACCGTGTTATTCCGAGTACTCTGAAAGAGTTCAATTTTTACTCCTTTGGAGTATCATCGCGAGCATTCCATTTACTTTGTATCGGCATACTATTCAACTTGTTGTCGGTTTGGTATAAATAATTGGCTCAACCCGGTATAGCTTCAATTTATTCAGCGTCATCACAAATGTGGTATAGCATCCCGTCTTCAATTTTATAAAACAAAGGTGCAACTATAATCTTTAGATAGCGTTCTCGCATTCTCCTTGCTTCACTTAGAACAAAATCAACTTCATTGCCTATTTCAAAAAGCGGGGCAAAATGCATAAAATGATGTTCGGCTTCTTCTTTGCTCCAGCCTGCATCATCAATAAGCCCTTTAACAAAACTCTCCTTACGGGCTGCAAGATTGACCATCCCGCAATTATTATGACCAATTAGGGTAATTGCTTTTACACCGCCTATAGCAATTGCATAAGATACTTTGAATTCACTGTAACGCAAATTTGCCCCGCCTGCCCGAATGATATATGCAAAATTTTCAGGGATGTGCAGATGCTTACGGTTATCCATACACATCCCGATAAGTAATTCCGCGCTGCTGTAATCAGCAAATGGTTTGTCCAAATTCTGATAGCCGATAAGGTCTGCTATCGGTGTATTTAAATATTTAGGAAGTATATCTTCTACACTTTTAATTGCTCTTAATCTGTTCATATTCTTTACTATTCATCCGGTTATATGAAAATAATACACGCGGTAAATATACTTATAGTTTCCGGCAATCAAAAAAGGGGTCAGAAGTTATGTTGGGGATAAGTATTTGTAGTCAGTTCGAGCGGACCAAACAGCCGCGCAGGAATTATTCCGGACTTGCAGGTAGAAAATAAAATCAAATAGTTAAGGTTTGGTTATCTTAATAGCGTTTGGAAGTAGATGCTTTGTTAATATTAATATCAAGGAATTCTTCCTGAAGCTGTTCAACTAACGATTCATTGAATTCTTCTTGGAATGATTGTCCTGCTAAAAAGGCTTCAAAATCCTTTTGTTTAGGAGAAACATATTTCTTGATTGCTGTTACCGATGATTTTTGATCCGGCACAGTGGATCGCGAAGTTTTTGATAGAATGGAACTACTATTATAATCCGATGAATAGTTACTTTTAGTTAACGCGGGCTGCATTCCAAGTTTGGATGATAGCTGACGGGATTCAGACGAAAAGGAATAACCATCTTTCGCGGATATCGCGTCAAGTAAACTGCTTCGCGCGTTACTCTTAAATCCAACAGAACTCGTTGTTCCAATTGTATTAACAGATACGTTTATATTGTCCAAATTAGAAATCATAGCAATCCTATTTAAATTTTAAGAATTAATATACTCAACAATAAGATGTTTTAACATAAAAGTCAAGAAAATCCGAATATTATTATTTTTTCTCTTACTCTCTAATATCTTTTTATCCGTGTGCATTTTCCGTAACTTAATAAGTTTAAAGATAGAAATTATAGCAATCCGGAGTTTTTTATATAATGTTAGAATTTATTAAAAAGTTATTTGGCGATAAGAAATCGAAAGATATTCTGCCGCTTAAACCTATAGTAGAAGAAATAAATAAGTTTTTTGAAGAGTATAATGCATTAAATGATGATGAGCTTCGTGCTCTTACAGGGGAATTCAAACAAAGAATTCAGGATGAAACAGCAGAGTTGCGCGGAAAAGTTGAGGAACTTCAATTAAAATTGCAGTCAAATGATGATTTTGACAGGCAGGCTGTTCACGATGAATTGGATGAAATAAATAATCAACTTGATGATCAATACGATGAAATTTTGGATGATTTATTGCCGCGGGCATTCGCGGTAGTGAAACAAACCTGCAAACGTCTATGCGGTCAAGCTTGGCGGGTTATGGGGCGTGATGTTGTATGGGAAATGGTGCCTTATGATGTTCAGCTTATGGGCGGTATTGTTCTTCATCAGGGAAGAATTTCTGAAATGGCAACAGGTGAAGGAAAAACTTTGGTGGCAACATTACCATTGTTTCTAAATTCGCTCTCCGGGCGCGGTGTTCATCTTGTTACGGTTAACGACTATCTTGCCCAGCGTGATTCTGAATGGATGAGCGGTATTTTCAAATTTCATAATTTATCCGTTGGTGTTATTCTTACAAGTATGGAACCGGGAGAACGCCGCGATAATTACGCGCGCGATGTAACTTACGGTACCAATAATGAGTTTGGTTTCGATTACTTGCGCGACAATATGTCCCTGGATAAAGAACAACAAGTACAGCCTATACACAATTTTGCAATAGTTGATGAAGTTGATTCTGTTCTTATCGATGAAGCACGAACCCCGCTGATTATTTCCGGCGCGGTTGAAGTGGATGATCATAAATATAACGAAATGAAACCTCTCATTGAACGCCTGTATAGGCTTCAATCCAATTTGGTTGCAGGGTTAGTGCAGGAAGCCGAGTCCCTATTGAAAAAAACTGATGATAAAGAAGCCGATTATGAAGCAGGGAAATTAATATTCCGTGCCCAGAGAGGACTTCCAAAAAATAATAAGCTACAGAAAGTGCTGTCTGATCCTATCAACAAAAAATTAATGCAGGATATTGAAAGTGAATTTCTTCGCGATAAAAGTAAAAATATGTACATCATTGACGATGAACTTTACTTTGTTATCGATGAGAGAAATAATTCCATTGACCTGACTGAAAAGGGAAGAGAAGAACTTGCAAAGGGTTCAAAATCCAGCAAGGACTTTTTTGTTCTTACAGATTTAGGGACAGAAATAAGCAAATTTGAAAACAATCCTGAAATTTCCGATGAGCAAAAAGCCAAGATGAAGGATGAACTGTACCGCGATTATTCAGAAAAAAGTGACCGTATCCATACTCTAAATCAGCTGCTGAAAGCCTACACCCTATTTGAAAAAGACGATGAATACGTGGTGACAGATGAAGGTAAGGTTGCTATCGTTGATGAGTTTACAGGACGCGTTCTCGCGGGAAGAAGATATTCCGATGGGCTGCACCAAGCTATTGAAGCTAAAGAAAATGTACACGTTGAACGTGATACGCAGACGCTCGCGACAATAACCCTGCAAAATTATTTCAGGATGTATAAAAAACTCGCGGGTATGACAGGAACTGCCGAAACAGAAGAAGGCGAGTTTCACGATATTTATAAATTAGATGTTGTTGTTGTTCCTTCTAATAGACCATTGACAAGGAGCGATGAGGATGACGCTATTTTCCGAACAAAACGTGAAAAATATAATGCAGTCATTGAACAAATTGAGGAACTTCGCAGGCAGGGAAGACCGGTTCTTGTCGGAACAACTTCAGTTGATGTTTCTGAAATTATCAGTAAAATGCTCAAGCGGAAAGGCGTACCGCATAATGTGTTGAATGCAAAGCAGCATCAGCGCGAAGCAGAAGTGGTTGCATCCGCGGGACAGATTGGCGCGGTGACAATAGCCACTAATATGGCAGGACGCGGAACTGACATTAAGCTCGGGGCAGGCGTAGTTGATACAGGTGGTCTATATATTCTTGGAACAGAAAGGCACGAGTCAAGGCGAATTGACAGGCAGCTGCGCGGTCGTTCAGGTCGTCAAGGTGACCCGGGCACGACAAAATTCTATCTGTCACTGGAAGATGATTTAATGCGTCTATTCGGTTCAGATAGAATGGCAAGTGTTATGCAGCGTCTGGGCTTGAAAGAAGGCGAAGTTATTGAGCATCCGCTTATAACTAAATCAGTTGAACGGGCGCAGAAAAAAGTTGAAGAAAATAACTATGCCACTCGTAAGCGGCTGCTTGATTATGACGATGTAATGAATCAACAAAGATCAATAATCTATTCAAGAAGAAACAAAGTGCTGCACGGCGAGCGGCTTATGTCTGAGGTTTTTGAAATGATTGACGAGTTTTGCGATGACCTTGTCGAGAAATATTATGATGAAGCACAGTTGGATAAAATTCACGAAGAGGCACTCCATAATTTTATGGTGGATGTAAGATTTACACCAGTCGAATTTGAAAAGGCAGGTAAATCCGGAATCGCTGCTGCAATTGCAGATGCCGCGAAGCATTTCTACAAAGAAAAAGAAAAACTTATCGGCGTGCAAATGCTCGCGCAAATTGAACGATTTGCCTTCTTGAACGTCATAGATAACAAGTGGAAAGAACACTTGCGCGAAATGGACGACTTGAAAGAAGGAATAGGGTTGCGGGCTTATGGTCAAAAAGATCCTTTGATCGAGTATAAATCAGAAGCATTCAGGATGTTTGTTGAGTTGCTTTCTCAAATTAGAAATGAAACGGTAATGTTCTGTTTCAAATTTTTCCCTCACGATGAAAACGAGGTAAAAACACCTCAACCAAGACCTTCCCGCCAAAGAATGATCACGACAAAAAACGATGCTACAAATAGCGGCTTACAAGGCGGCGATAAAACTCCTGAAGAAGCTAAAGGAAAAGTAATGCCCGTGCAAGTTGAAGAACGTGTCGGCAGAAATGAACCGTGTCCTTGCGGATCCGGAAAAAAATATAAGCATTGTCACGGAAAATGAGTATAATAATTATTAATGGTTAATTATTAGTTGTTAATTAAGGTAACTGTTTATTAATACAAATCATTAATGATGTCCTCTAAGGTATATTTTAAGAAAAAATGTTAACTGTTTAGGTAGTCTTACTATTCTCCATTAGGAGAAAAATGTTTGTAAAAAAAAGCAAAACCACAAGTCTATTTTTCCCGTTAGGGAATATATGTCGTTTTAGGGACAGGTAACGAACAAAACATATATTCCCTACGGGAAATCACGGCTGCACGTGGTATGTTTTTTCTACAAACATTTATTCCCTATCGGGAAACAAAAAATACT
>CAIYTF010000146.1 GCA_903929035.1 uncultured Ignavibacteriales bacterium | reverse complement strand
TTAAGCATAGAAGATTTGACAGACACTGCTTATAACAAATTAGATCGTGAATTGGTGGAGTTTGAGAAAGGTCTTGGTATCCACGCGACACTTGGAAGTATTACTCCGTTTGTCGGTTTGTTCGGTACAGTTATAGGAATCATAAAGTCGTTTGGCGCGCTTTCATTGCAAGATTCTGCCAACTACGGCAAAGTTATTAACGGCATTGCTGAAGCACTTGTTGCAACCGCGGCTGGTTTGTTCGTGGCTATTCCTTCGGTTATGTTTTATAACTATTTTATCAAGAAATTAAAACGTACTATGCCGTCTATCGAAGGCAATATTCGCGATTTAATTTTCGCGCTGAAAGTAAAGCGGGGTTCGTAAATGAAGCGAAGACGCTATACATTAGATGAACAAGAGTTTCGCGAGATAAACATCACGCCGTTCACGGATGTTATTCTGGTGCTGCTTATCATTTTTATGATTACAAGCCCGTTTCTTATATCCGGTGCTTTTCAGGTAAAATTGCCAAAAGCTGCCTCCGCGGAAACACAGGTAAGCAAAGGCGTTGAAATTTATCTTACCGAAAAAAATGAAATTGTTATTGACGGCAAAGCCGTTAACCAGCAAGATTTGGTTGCCAATATTAAAGCACTGTTCGTGAAACAGCAGACTTCTGATGTTGTGGTAAAAGCGGATAAGGGCGTACTCCACGGCAATTTTATACATCTCCTCGATCTCCTGAAAACTTCCGGCGCGCAGAAAATTTTGATTGCCACAACGAAAGTTTCTTCCGATCAGACTGCTGAATAAGCGGTTAATTGTTCAATGGTTAATTGTAAATTGTTAATGGTCAGATAATTAACCATTAACAAAGTAGTATGCAGAACCGAAGATTCGATTTTATTATTAAGAATACCTGGCTGCCTGCAATTCTTTTGCATACAGTCCTTTTTTTTATTGCAGTTATATTTCAATCATTCCATAAAGAAAATATTGTCCGGATTGTTGAAGTCGGTTTAATACCAATAGAAAATCAGCAGCAAACATTAAACGAAAAGTTTAAATCCAATCCTTCTAAAGAGCCTGTGCAGGGGAAACCCATAGTGAAGCAGAAAACAACTTCGGATAATTCGAAAGAAAGTAAACCGGAGAAAGAAGGAAAGTCCGGCAGCAGCGGAGGCTCAACACAGGGATTTGAAAAAGGTGATGGTGATGCGAATATAAAAACAGGCGGCACCGGAACGGGCTATGGCATAGGCAGCGGGGGACAAGGTATAGTTGAAGATAATGTCTATCGTGTTGCAGTGGATGAAATGCCTGAACCTTATGGCGGTGTCGGCGGGATACTATCTAAAGTGAAATTACCTGAACAGGCAAAGCCTGTATCCGGCAGTATTTACGTTCTTTGTTTCATTGATGAAAACGGGGCGGTTCGGCGTGCTCAAATTACAAAAGGGTTAAATTCTGATTATGACGCGGCTGCAATAAATGCCGTAAAACGCTCGCGCTTTAAGCCAGGGAAAGAACGCGGAATGCCTGTTAAAGTGCAGATGGTAATTAACTTGGGGTTTTGAAATGCTATGTGTCAAGTTTCACAAGGTTGTTTAAGAAAACTTGAATAATAATTTTGTTGTAAAGATAATAATTTTAATTTAAAATCCAAAGGTGTTTGAAAAAAAAGTTGTGGCTTTAA
>CAIYTF010000145.1 GCA_903929035.1 uncultured Ignavibacteriales bacterium | reverse complement strand
GAAACCCATAATAAACCTCCGTGTATTTTAGGGTAGTGATAAAATATTCCGGTAGGCATCCTTGCCTGGACCGGGTGGAAGTAATACCAATTATTTTTACTTCCAATTACATTATCGTAACTATTTTCTAAAAGTTTAGCCCGAGCTTATTCCGCTTGTTTTTCTCTTTGTCCTTTGAGCTGCATTTCAGTAATTTTACTAAGTACATTTATTCGTGTTTGAGAATAATGATTCTCAATACACGATATTCATTTAATAATTAAGCGTATTTATATGGTATGCTGTATAATGGAGTATCTATGAAAGTTAAAGTTCTCATCGCGGATAAATTCCCCGATTTGTATATCGAACAGCTTAAGGCAATGGACCTTGATGTTATTTATAATGCAAAACTTGGAGAGAATGATTTACCCGCTGCCGCGGAAGATGTTGATATTATTGTTGTCCGCTCAACAATTGTTAATGCCGAAACTATCAAGGCAGGCAAGAAACTGAATCTTATAATACGTGCCGGTGCAGGAGTGAATAATATTAATATTCCTGCCGCGAATCAAAAAGGCGTGTATGTTGCTAATTGTCCCGGGATGAATTCGGTTGCAGTTGCTGAATTGGCAATGGGTCTTATTCTTTCGCTTGACCGAAGAATTCCGGATAACGTGATTGATTTTCGCGGAGGTGTATGGAATAAAGGAGAGTATTCAAAAGCAGAAGGCTTGCTTGGCAAGAACCTTGCTATAATTGGTGTTGGTGCTATTGGCAAAGAGGTGGCTAAGCGCGCGGTATCATTTGGTATGAACGTGTATGGTAAAGATATTTTCCCCTTTGAGAGTGATATTATTGAAAAATTTTCTGATATGGAAAAAATGCTTCCCACGGCAGACATTATATCAATTCACTTACCCCTCACGCCCGAAACACGCGGCTTATTCAACAAGCAAATGTTCAGCTATCTTAAGCCGGGGGCATTACTTATTAATACTTCCCGTGCCGATGTGATTGACGAAGATGCGTTAATCGAGGCGATTAAAGAAAAAAATATCAGATGCGGATTTGATGTATTCAAGGGTGAACCTGAAGGAAAAAGCGGAGCGGTAACATCTAAATTGTTAAACAATCCCAACGTGTATGTAACTCATCATATTGGTGCATCAACAGAACAGGCCCAAAACGCTGTTGCCGGTGAAACAGTAAGAATCATTCGCGACTATACGCGCAGCGGTGTAATTGCTCACTGGGTTAATCGCGCGAAAACCAAAGATTCACGCTATCAATTAGTAGTAAAACACTACAATCGTTCCGGAGTACTTACATCAATTCTCGAAGTAATTAACAAGGCGAATATCAATATTGAAGATATTGAGAATGTTATTTTCGATGGCGGTGTTGCTGCCTGCTGTACGATGAAATTGAAAGAGGCTATATCAGCCGATGTACTGAAAGTGATTTCCGCGAATGAAAATGTGCTGAACGTTTCTCACGCGGCAATCTAATGGTTTAATAAACCGAATATAAATAAAAAATCCGGCACTGTTTAAATATGCCGGATTTTTTTATACATTTATTTGTCGGGAAATTATGAACCGATTATAAATCCTGTGCTACCCGTAAACCAATGCTGTAATAGCTGTTGACAGGGAAGAAGTTGTAGCGAATTGTTGGACGGCAATTAACATCGTAATCCAGCCACGAACCGCCGCGAACGACACGCCAATTTCCGTTCTCGGCTCCCGTTGGATTGGATTCCCTATAGTTGTTATACGAGCCAAACCAGTCCCAGCACCATTCCCACACGTTACCGCTCATATCGGATATGCCCAATTCGTTTGCAGCTCTGGAACCAACTATTAGTGTTGTATTTTTGGAATTGGAATAATACCCTGCAACATTATCTATTAAGTTGCTGCCGCTATAAGTATATCCGTGACTCTGGCTGCCGCCTCTTGCAGCATATTCCCACTCTGCTTCCGTGGGCAGTCTGTAACCTTTTGCAGAGATATTACGAACAACGTGATTAAGTGATGAAGTATCGCTTGGCCAAATATTCGGGTCCGCTATTCCGTTAATAGAATAACAAGGTGCCTTACCTTCTTTAATGCTTAGTTTATTGCAAAACTTTATGCAGTCATACCAAGATACTTGCTCCACCGGAGCATTCTCGCCTACTGCCGTGAAATAGCTGGGGTTGCTGCCCATTACTGATTTCCACTGTCCTTGTGTAATTTCTGTTTTACTTATTAAATAATTATTCAGAGTAACTTGGTGAAGCGGTTCTGCCCATCCGGCTTCGCCCATCGTGAATGAGCCGCCTGTTACTTGTACCATATTGATTGAATTCGAACTTAATGCAGGGCCCGCGCCTGTGGTGGTAATAAATATTCTCGAATTCTCTGCTAATTTTACCGAATCTGTTGATCCGTTCTCTCTCTGGATTATAATCCACGTCTGTCCAAATATACTCACTGATAATAGCATTATAAATAGGACTGCTAATTTGTTCATTTTAGAAACTCCTTGATTTATATTTAATAAATCATTTTTTAGTAAATATTATATTATTGAATTGTGCTTGATAAAAAATACACGCTGCTTGAAACGGTAGAATCATCATTGTTATTAACTATAATCATTCAATCCGTTTGCGCGTAAGTGCTTCCTCTGGCGAGAAAAAGTAATAAAAGAAAAAGTTGTTTCATAAACATTCCGGTTTTTATTGAATATAGTAATACCCGGACGTACTACGCGCGTCCGAATCTGTGGCAAAACCACGGCTGCAGGGGAACTTTGTAAACTCTCAAACAAGAGGGGATCCCTCACTCTGAAAAAAATATTTATCTCTATCCCGCCGATAAAAATTTATATACTTTCTCATATAATATTACATAAATATATATATAATGTCAAGGATTTTTTTTCTTGGTATTCAGTAAGTGCTTGCTATTTGTATCACGGATTTAATGATTGCATCAAATTGTATGAGCTATTTCTAACATCCGTGTCATTCTTGACTTTGGTGATTTGCTGATTATTACAGGTAGTCTCATTTGAGTGGACTCATCTATAGATTCGAACAGGATATTGTAATCCCGTTTGGAATAAAACGGAAAGTAGAGGCTGTTCATTATTCAAACTCCAATCTTGGTTCATCCTCAACATAATCCAAATTCTTTGTAGCTGTCTTGAAAGCTTCTTTGCGGTAGGGCAGGGCAATGCCACTGCCGTCCAATAAATCCTCAACAGTAAGGATTTGTATTTTATCATATTTCCCCGGATAACTTTCGCTTTCGAAATAACCGGTTCGTTTTGCTTCTTCCCTCATCGGTCGCGTTACCTGTTCCTCGAAGCAGACAAACACGCCCAAATTTGCTTTTTGCCTTTCAATAACCTGAATAAACTCTCTCATATTTTTAACAGTTAGGTTGCCGCTCTTAACCTCTATCAGAATAACACCTTTTTTATCCCGTGTTAAATAGAAAGGCAAATATCCGTCATAGCCGCCGTCTGCCGATTTCTTTGGGTTTGAAACACCGCCAAGCATTACTTCAATAATCCAATCTTGGAAACCAAATCGGCCGTTATCGGTTTCCCGGGCAAGCATTTTAGCACCATCAATATCTCTTGGGAATCCCGTGACCTGAATATTTTCCCTGATTATTTTTGCTCTCCGCGCGGGGTAAGGATTGGTCAGCCTGTCTAAAATAAGCCGTATTGCTAAGTGGGATATATCAACGCCTATCCAGTTTCTTTTCAGTCTTTGTGCTACGGCTATACTGGTCCCGCAGCCGCAGAAGAAATCCGCGACCAAATCGCCTTTGTTGGAGCTTGCCTGAAGGATGCGTTCGAGTAATGCTTCCGGTTTTTGGGTTGGGTAACCAAGTCGTTCATTTCCTCCGGTCTGTTCTATATTATCCCAAATTGAGGAAACTAATAATCCTTTTGTATTCTCGGGTCTAAATTTACGATAGGGTATTCCATTTGGTGACCAGCCAATGTTGCCGGATTCATCAATCTTTTTTAGTTTCTCTAAAGATACTTTCCATCCTGCTTTATTAGGATTTTTATAACCTTTATACTCGTAACACAAATTTGCTCTTTCGCCCATAGAAAGTGAACGGAACAAAGGACTTTTAGCAAAATAACCTTTATCGTCTTTAAACCGGTAACGATTAGAAATTTCAGTATCGGTGAAAGGAATCTTTATTGCTTCACTATTAAAAACATATTTGTCCGATTTTGTATAAAAGAAAATTATATCGCCATTATTTGGGAACTTTCTATCTTTGAATTGCGAGGTTTTTATACTGTTTGTACGCTTCCAAGTAATCTCATTTCTATAATTCTTTTCCCTGAAAATCAAATCGCATATTATTTTCAGATAATGACTCATAGTAGGGTCGCAATGCAAGTAAAAACTGCCCGTATCTTTTAGCACTTTGTGAATATAGTAAATCCGAATAGCCATTGTTGCCAAATATGAAACAGTGCCTTTGGGAATTTTAATCATATCCAAATTTGAGAGGAATCTATATAAATCGAGATCGAGAGACTGAATTTCGTTAATAGTATCGATATAGGAAACGCTGCTCCAAGTATCCGAAAAGGCTTCTTTTTGGGCTTTAGTGTCTTTCATATCTATCGATTCAAACAAAATATTATAATCCCTCTTGGAGTTAAACGGCGGGTCGATATATACAAGGTCGATTAAGCCATCGGGATGCGCTCTATGTAAATCCTTGAGGACTTTTAGACAGTCGGAGAAGTAGAGGCTGTTCATTACTCAAACTCCAATCTTGGTTCGTTCTCAATGTAGTCAAGATTTCTTGAAGCTGTCTTAAAGGCTTCTTTTCTGTAAGGCAGAGCAATGCCTTTGCCTTCCAATAAATCTTCAACCGTGAGGATTTGTATTTTATCGTATCTTCCGGGATAGCTTTCGCTTTCGAAATAACCGGTTCGTTTTGCTTCTTCTCTCATCGGTTGCGTTACCTGTTCCTCGAAGCAGACAAACACGCCCAAATTTGCTTTTTGCCTTTCAATAACCTGAATAAACTCTCTCATATTTTTAACAGTTAGGCTGCCGCTCTTAACTTCAATAAGAATAACGCCTTTATTATTCTGTGTTAAATAGAAAGGTAAATATCCGTCAAAGCCGCCGTCTGCCGATTTCTTGGGATTGGTAACTCCGCCGAGCATAACTTCGATAATCCAGTCTTGAAAACCGAATCTGCCGTTATCAGTTTCTCTTGCAAGCATTTTAGCACCATCAATATCTCTTGGGAATCCCGTGACCTGAATATTTTCCCTGATTATTTTTGCTCTCCGCGCGGGGTAAGGATTGGTCAGCCTGTCTAAAATAAGCCGTATTGCTAAGTGGG
>CAIYTF010000144.1 GCA_903929035.1 uncultured Ignavibacteriales bacterium | reverse complement strand
GCATCTATGTCCCCGAAGGGGGCAAATTCACGCCGCATTAGTTCGCCCCTTTCGGGGAGGTTATTTGTTTGGGCTTACTTTTCCGTGAGTTAGCACTCCGGTTATTCAAATTTAGTCCCTTTGGGACAAATTCAAGAACAGGCTGAGTAGTTACCTTCCGCGTAAGGAAAATCAATTTGATATTTTAAATGGGTAACTGTTTAGATGCTCATTGTAGAATCAGCCGAGGATTTTTTTCTACCCAAGAATTAATATATGCAGCTATAGCTTGTGTTGAAGAGCCGGGAGTGAATATTTCACCGACACCCAAGTTTTTTAATTCGATGATATCATTCGCGGGAATAATCCCGCCGCCCAAAAGCAAAACATCATCTACTCCTTTTTCTTTCATAACCTTTAATATTTTCGGGAAAATTGTCAAATGGGCACCTGAAAGAATACTGATACCTATAACATCCACATCTTCCTGCAGAGCGGCGTTGACAATCATTTCCGGTGTCTGACGAAGTCCCGTGTATATAACTTCCATACCGGCATCCCGCAACGCTGCTGCAATAACTTTTGCGCCTCTATCGTGCCCGTCTAACCCTGCTTTGGCGACTAATACTCTTATTTTATTCATTTAGGCTGCCTTAATTAAAGTGATTTTCTTATGAGCTGTCCATACTCGGACAACTGATTATGTGTATATTTTTTTAGATTGAGATGAAATTGAAATTCATCGTTATTCATTCTTGGAATAATATGAATGTGCGTGTGGAAAACCGTTTGGCCCGCTGCAGAACCATTATTACAAACAATGTTAATGCCGTCAGCTTCAATCGACATTTTGATAATTTTTGCCATTGACTTTGATATTTCAAATAATTTTTCAGAAAGACCCGGAGCAGTCTCAAGAAAGTTTTCGCTATGTTCCTTTGGTATTACCAGCGCGTGACCATAGTTCATCGGATTTATGTCCAATATCACTATAACGTCATTATCTTCAAAAAGAACTTCAGCGGGTAATTCCCGTGTTATTATTTTGCAAAACAGACAATTCATATTATAAACATTTCACTATTTTATTTGAGGAACATACAAAATAGGCTATTCAGCCTTCCGGTCATCCGGCAGCTGATAATAATGTTCTCTTGCTCTTTCTAAATCTTCAGGAGTATCTACCGAGATACTGTTATATGTTGTTTCAACAACCTTCATTTTGATTCCATTTTCAATTAGACGCAATTGTTCAAGTTTTTCAATTTGTTCTAAGTCAGATGCCGGCAGAGAGGAAAACTTAAATAATGATTTGGCTCTAAAAACATATAGTCCTATATGTTTATAGTAGTAACCGGCTTGAATATTTTTTTCAAAATCATTTTCATCGCGGACAAAAGGAATGGGGGAGCGCGAGAAATATATCGCGAAGTTGTGCATATCAAACACAACTTTAACCGTCGCGGGAGAGAATAATTCTTCCAGCAATATTATTTTTTTTATTAATGTAGATACTTTTACATTCGAATCAAATAGTAAAGGTTCAATTGCCTGGTCGATCATATTTCCGGAAATAAAAGGCTCATCGCCTTGAATATTCACTATAATATCCGCTCCGGTTAATTCACTTGCTGCAAAAGCTGCTCTATCTGTGCCCGTGTTTATATCATCGGGAGTCAAATGACAGTCAATTCCATATTCTTCACAAACATCATATACTCTCATATCATCTGTGGCAACGATTAACCTATCTATCAGCTTAGCTTTTTTGGCACTAATATAAGTATGGTAAATCATTGGCTTTCCGCCAATATCACATAAAGGTTTTCCCGGCAGCCGTGTTGAAGCATATCTCGCCGGAATAATTCCTACAATCATTGGCTTTGCTATTGATTTAGGACTTTAGGAGATTTGAAATAACTGTCGGTTTTTTCAGGAGCGTTTTTTAACGCCAACTCCCGCGGTGTTGACGGTAACAGTACATCGGCTCTAAACACGTTCTGCAGTTCAATAGGGTGAGAAAGAGGTTCTATTTGCTCAGTATCTAATTCGTTTAACTTGTCAATATAAGTTAGAATTTCATCCAATTCATTTGTCATTTTATTCAATTCTTCTTCACTAAACTTAAGTTTAGCTAAATCAGCTATATAAGCTGCATCTTTATTAGTTACTCTCATTTTCATTCTCCTTTTGACGTATAACAATTTCTCTGACAAGTTCCATTAATTCAATTTCATCTTTTCGTGATTCAATATGTGCTGTTTCAATCGGACGACCGTAAATTATTTTAATTGTTCCCTTTCGTTGAGAGAAAACGCCGTTCGGCATTATTTTTTGGGCTCCGCATACCGAAACGGGTATAATCGGGAATTTAACTATCGATGCAAGATGAAACGCACCGCGTTTAAAAGGCTGTACCGAGTCGGTTTTACTTCGCGTTCCTTCCGCGAATAAGACCACTGAAATACCTTTTTCGGACATCATTCTTTTGCCCCGTTCAATACTTTTCATTGCTTTTTCCGGATTTTGCCGGTTAACTATGATATATGGACCGGTTGCAAGCGACCATCCAAAAAAAGGTATCTTTGCTAACTCTTTCTTAAACACGATAGAGGCATTTGTCGGTGCAGAAGCCATTATACAGGGAATATCAAACATATTTCCGTGATTTGAAACATATACATACACCTTGTCCGGATCGACATTCTTCGCGCCTATTACCTCTAATCGAACTCCGGTGATAAACAGTATTCCTTTGGAATATATCCGTGTCAACCAAAAATATGAAAGAAAACTTCTATCAAAGGCATTACAAAACAGGGATAATGTGGAGAAAATCACCGTATGCACGCAGGCTAAAAACACTCTGGTAATTGATATTAATCCGAGCAGGATATCCTCAAAAAAGTTAGTTTATTATTATGCAAACAAAAATAACAAATAATTTACAGATACCATTCTAAATTATGCCCCAAGCAAATATTCATTAATTGCCTTTGCCGCTTTTCTGCCCGCGCCCATCGCGAGAATTACCGTGGCACCGCCGGTCACGATGTCGCCGCCTGCGAATACTCCTGCGCGGGAGGTTTCCATAGTTTCATTATCCACAATAATGTTTCCGCGTTTTGTATAGGTCAAACCTTCCGTTGTTTTTTGAATAATCGGATTTGAACCATTCCCAATCGCGATTACAGCCATATCAATTGGCAATATATATTCTGATCCCTCAATAGGAATCGGTCTTCTTCTACCTGATTGATCCGGTTCGCCAAGTTCCATTTTTTGCAATTTTGCACCGGTAAGCCATCCTGCTTCTGTTCCGACAAACTCCAATGGATTTGTCAATAAAAGAAACTCGACTCCTTCTTGTTTGGCGTGATGAACTTCTTCTAATCTCGCGGGCATCTCCACTTCCGAACGGCGATAAATGATAAAACTATGCTTTGCACCGAGACGTTTTGATGTGCGGACTGCATCCATCGCGGTATTCCCGCCGCCAAAAACAGCGACACTTTTTTCTTTACAATCAAATACCGGAGTATCATATTCAGGGAATTTGTATGCTTTCATTAAATTTACTCTGGTAAGAAATTCATTCGCGGAATATACCCCGTTCAAATTTTCACCGGGAATATTCAGGAAATAGGGGAGACCAGCTCCAACCGCTATAAACACCGCGTTGTATCCTTCCGTGGAGAGAAGTTCATCAACTGAATCAGTGAATCCTACAACCGCGTTTTTTCTGAATTCCACACCTAAAGATTCTAACGCGGCTACCTCAGCCTTAACAATTTCCTTTGGTAAACGAAATTCCGGTATCCCGTAAACCAATACACCGCCTAATTCGTGGAGAGCTTCAAAAACAGTTACATCGTGCCCTGCTTGGATTAAATCGGCCGCGCAGCTAAGTCCTGCCGGTCCGCTGCCGATAACCGCGACCTTTTTACCTGTTTTTGGTTTGCAGAAAGGGGTTTGAATACCAAGTCGTTCGCGTTCATAATCGGCAACAAATCTCTCGAGTCTGCCGATTGCCACAGGTTCATTTTTCTTGCCGACAATACAATTTATTTCGCACTGTTCTTCTTGCGGACATACCCTGCCGCATACGGCGGGTAGAATATTATCTTCTTTAATTTTAGCCGCCGCGCCGGCGAAATTGCCATCCGCGACCAATGCAATAAAATCGTCTATTTTCACGCCCACGGGACAGCCTTCGATACACATAGGGCGCAGGCATCTTAGACATCTTTGAGCTTCCAAAATAGCGAGTTCTTCGGTTAATCCGAGATTGACCTCTTTAAAATTTCCGCTTCTTTCAAGCGCGTCCTGTTCCGGCATAGGCTGCCGGGGAATTTTCATTCTGTCTTTATTTGATAATCTTGCAGCCATAATAATGTTCTCTCAATTCTTGGTTACGGATTCGGCTTGTAGGGCTAGCTCGAATGCCTTGTCATTGTTGCATATATGCTGTTTCTCAAGAGATTGTTTTTCAAAAGTCAGATATGTCCTATTTCTCTTCATTAACAAATCAAAATCAACTTTATGCGCGTCAAACTCGGGTCCATCAACACATACGAATACGGTTTTATTATCGACAGTGGCTCTGCATCCGCCGCACATTCCGGTCCCGTCCACCATAACCGGATTCAAACTGACAATTGTTTTAATGTTACGCGGACGAGTTGTCGCGGCAACAGCTTTCATCATTGGGATAGGTCCGATTGCTAAAACATAATCTATCTTTTGTTCTGAAATCAATTTTGCCAGCTGTTGAGTAACAAATCCGTGAAACCCGTAAGAACCATCATCGGTTGTAACATAAACTTCATCAACTTTCGCGCGCATCTCTTTTTCGAGAATAATCAATTCTTTTGTTCGTGCCCCGATTATTGATATAGTATGGTTGCCTTTTTCTTTCAAAGCAACTGCCGTGGGATAAGCGATAGCTGCTCCCACGCCTCCGCCAATACTTACCGCGGTGCCAAAATATTCTATCTCTGATGCCTGCCCAAGTGGACCAACCACATCGTGGAAATAATCGTTTGTTTCAAACGAGTTAATCTCTTTGGTAGATTTTCCTATTCCCTGCACTATAAGTGTAATTGTGCCTTCAGAGGGATCTGAATCGGCGATGGTTAACGGGATTCTTTCGCCGTGAGAATTTGAACGAACAATAACAAATTGACCTGCTTTTCGTTTCACTGCAATTTTTGGAGCGGATATAATAAATCTTTTAATATCTGCACTTAAAAATTCCGCTTTAACTATTTTATTCATTTCTTTATCTAAAAACTATATTATTTAATTATGAAAATAGCATAAATATTTGTGATTGTAAAACTCAAAGGAAATAAAAGTCCGCTTCAAATGGCACGAAGTATGCTCATTTTTTTTATTTTTCTTGCTTTTTTAAATAAAATGAATTTATGGTAAATACGGTTATCTGAAACGCGCCCTTTAGATTCAACATATTCGCAGCGGGACGCTTGTTTCCTTACAATTTTTGCGCGGGAAATTGAATATCGCGTAAGTTTATGATATTCAATATGTTACTTCAGTCACAGAACATCTAAACAGTTCCATACCCCTTAATCCCCTCTCCTTCGGGAGAGGGCAGGGTGAGGGTTTCCTAAGTCATTGCAATTTAATTGATTACCAACATAGCCGAAAATTATCGATAATTTTACCGGTTAGGATACCTATACAGTTACTTTTATTGTAACTACTCAGCCTCCTGAAATCAAGAAAATATACGGTACTGATATTATGTCCCAAAGGGACTAAATTTGAATAACCG
>CAIYTF010000143.1 GCA_903929035.1 uncultured Ignavibacteriales bacterium | reverse complement strand
TTTTTTCCGAATAATCATCTTTTATTACCCAATTTAACTCTTTTTGGCTGCTTTTCATAGCAGAATATTCCTATAAATTATTACATCCTCATATCTTATCCTTTCTCGTGCAGGCACTATTTAGGAACGGTGAATAAACCTTTTGACTTTTTCAGGAGATCCTATATATTCCGGTTGTTTTTTGATAGAAGCGTAAAATAAAATGTGCTTCCTTTTCCTTCTTCGCTTTCTACCCAAATATTTCCACCGTTCTGTTCAACAAATTCTTTGCAGAGCAATAATCCCAAGCCTGTACTGGGTTCACCATCAGTTCCATCCGTCCCGACATTTTCACCTAACTTGAATAACTTCTCCAAAATATTTTTGGGAATACCAACGCCCGTATCCGTTACCGAAATTTCAACCATCCCGCCTTTTCTTTCTATGGCTCTGCCTACAACTTTACCATCTTTGCTTGAAAATTTCACTGCATTGGAAAGTAAATTGCGTAAGACGGAATTAATCATTTTGTCATCAGCATAAACTTGAATAGTCTCCGGAATTTCTTTAATAATAGTAATGCCCTTTTGCATTGCTCGCTGCTTGATATATTCTTCACTTTCCAAAAAAACATCCCTTATGCAGAGTTCAACCGGAGTAAACGCGATTGAACCTTTTTGGAATTGTGCCCATTCCAATAAATTTTCCAGCAATTGATAAACATTTCCTATCGAGCGATGCAAAGCCTTGCTGTACAGAGCTATATCGCTTGAAGACAAATCATTACTTTCTGATGCCATAATTTCCGATAAACCAAGCAATCCGGTGAACGGGCTTCTCAAATCGTGCGCGATGATTGAGAATAATTTATCTTTTTCCGTGTTTAATTTTTCAAGTTCCTTGTTAACCTTAATTATTTTTTCTTCCGCCTGTTTGCGTTCAGTGATATCGCGGTAATTCATTATTATGCCGCCTATAACAGGATCATTCGTGAGATTGTTGGCTGTAATTTCTATCGGCTTATAACTCCCGTCTTTACATCTGTACCTGCATTCAAACGTTTTTACGGAGTTGTTTTCTTGCAAGAGAAGATAAAATTCTTGCTGCATACGCTCAAGGTCATCGGGATGAATCATTGACCAGCCGTTAGTACCTACGATCTCCCGCAGCTTCCATCCGAAACATTTTTCAATATTGGGGCTTTTATATTTCATAATGCCATCAGTATCTATGATAACGATTACATCTGAAATACTCGCTATCATTAAACTGTGTTTAGATTCGCTTTCCCGTATTGCTTCTTCCGCCTTTTTGCGTTCGGTGATGTCAAAAGTAAAACCTGCAAGGTAACGCGGTTTTCCATCAATATTGATTGGAAATTTCGTTGTAGTATAATAATGTCCGTTAAATTCTTCTTCCACCGTTATCATCCTGCCCCCCTGCAATACGCTTTTATCATCTTCCACCATACTATTAGCAAGCTCCGAAGGGAACAATTCATCCATATTTTTGCCGATAATATCTTTTATCGGCATATTCAGCATTTGTTCATAATTACTGCTTAATCTAATTAGCCTGGCATTTTCATCCTTAAAAAAGATGTAAATCGGAGCATTCTTTAAAAATTGATTAATTAGCTCTTCATTCTCACACGAAGCAGCCTCTGTCTGCTTGCGCTCGGTAACATCGCTTATAATATGTACTGCCCCTGTTACTTGATTATGTTCATCAAGAACGGGATCTACAATCATATCCAGCCATCGGCCGTCAACCGCTAAAAGCTTAGCTTCCCTCTGCCTGCTTAGCTTAGTCCTTATAAAAGGACAATCATCAATACGGCAATCGCTTTTATGCACAATTTCATAGCAATGCCGCCCTAAAATTTCTTCTTCTTTTTTGCCAAATATACTCCGCGAGGCTTTATTAGCTTGTAAAATTATCCCGTTGGTATCAAGCAATAATACGGAATCCCTAATTCCGTCAAATGTCGTCTGCCACTTCTTCGCAGATTCCTCCGCGGAGTGACGAGCTTCGCTTTGCCTTAGCACCTCTTCGGCACGCTTGATATCAGTGATATTAACAACTGTTGCAATGCATTGTTCCCCTGTTTCGGAAACTATGCCTTCAATGTGAACGTCAATTGGCAAAGCCCCATTGGCAGATAAGATCGCTTCGCAGGTTTCTCTTGTTTTGGAGGAGAATACATTTTTGAGAAAGGTATTGAAGAGTGGTTTTGTTTCGGCAGTAACAAATAAGCCAAAGCGGCTGTTTTTTAAAAGCGAGCGTTCATAGCCAAGCATTCGCGCGCCAATGAGGTTTAGCTCGATAATATTGCCTTCTTTGGAAAGAGTAAAATAACCGGATGGCGCGAAATCGTATAATTCGGTATATCTCTCGGCGGCTGTTTCCGCTGTTTTCGCGGCAATTTCCGCGCGTTCATTCGCGAGTAATAGTTCTTCATTCAGTAATTCCAACTCAATTTGGTGTACCTGCAACTCGTGAATGAGCTTCAGAGAATCTGATTCAGAGAGATGGGAATCTGGTTTGCTCCCTGTTTTTAACAGCCTTTCCGCTTTTTGGCGAAGATACTCTGCTTCTGATTTATTATCGGTATATTCCATCGTTACAATCCTTACAACATCTGTTTTACTTTTTAATACTCCACCTGCATTATCCATCGCGGAATATCAGAATTTATTAATCCGGCTTGTTCTTCACGCCAATAAAGATTCCAAGTAAAAATAAGCCAATTAAAATATAAAATTATTTCAAATAAAAATCAATCATTTTTTTCAAATTGCTAAAAATAAAAAAGGACGCGACTTTCGTTACATCCTTGTGCGCGGTATCGGCATACCTGAATAGAAAGATATAAGAAAGCGCGCCCATTTGCGGGCGCAGCTTCCTTGCTCGTTCTTCTATTCCTGAAAATTGCCGATTTTCACACAAGAACATAGCAAACGCTACGTTATTTATTAATAATGACTATCTGTATATTCTATAATATTTAATAATTGTTTGTTAAAAAATAGTAAAATAAATGTTATAAAAAAAGAGTTGATTGGTTATGACTATCGGTGTAAAGTACAAATAACATTTCGGTGCCATAAGTCACCCCCCTAATTCATCATTCCCAAACTATTCCTCTCCTTGATAATTCCTCAACAAGGTTTCCATACCCAACAAACTGAATAGCATCCCAGCCCTGTGCGCGGGCACCTTCAGCATACTCTGCCACATCATCTATAAAAATATGCTCTTCCGGTAATGAATGAGTATAGCGTGACACTGCCTGATATATCTCAGGTTCCGGCTTAACTGCCCCCATTTCATACGAAAGAAATAGTTTTTCAAATTCCCGAATAAAAGGATAATGCGCCCATCCATACTTTTGATGAATAGCATTCGTGTTTGATAATAAATATACGCGGTAACGGGTTTTCAGTTTTGGCAGTAATGCTGTCACATTTTCATTCACCGTGAAAATATTGGAAAATAGTTTACAAAATTCTTCCTTCCCGATTTTATGCTCTGTCGCATTCATCATTATAGACAGGAATTCATCATCTGTAAGCTGCCCGCTCTCATAATCCCGATGATGCCGGTAGTTAGCTTTATAAAAATCCGAAAATCTAAGTCCGAGACCGCCCTCGATAGAATTCAAGCCCTCAATCATTGGCTGATAATCAAATGGAATCAGCACATTGCCAAGATCAAACACTATATTTTTTACTGCCACAATTTGTCTTTCATAATTTAATATTACTCTTTTTGTAACTACTCAGTCTCCTGAAATCAAGAAAATATATGGTACGGATATTATGTCCCAACGGGACTAAATTTGAAT
>CAIYTF010000142.1 GCA_903929035.1 uncultured Ignavibacteriales bacterium | reverse complement strand
TGTTTCTTATTTCACGTCTAATGTGTATATTCGTTTTAGCATTCGAATGATATTCTTGTTTCATATTTAATTTCCTTTTTTGTCGAAGTAAAATTAAATATACAAATTTTCTTTTGATTGTTTTTCCTCTCTCTTTGTTTTTCTTACAAAGAGAGAGTTATTTTTAACAACCTTGTGAAACTTGACAATTTGATTATCAAGCAAAATTTCTTGTAAAAAGAACTTTTTTTCAGATGCACCTGAAATCGTATATTCGGTTCAAAATTAGAGAAAAACAAAAAACTGAAAAATGATACAAACCGGAAACTATACTAAAAAGGCATTAAGTATTTACTGTAATAATCAGCCTATTTATCGTTAACGTCAATTAATTGGAGTAATTAATAGCGAAATGAAGTAAATGTTTGAAGCCTTTAAAGTATAATAATATGTTAAATGGTTATAAAACAATTCAAATACACACTCCATCGTAGATGATTCATTATGAAGAAGAAAATTAAAAAGAAATTTGACTGCATTGAGGCTAAGCGTTTGGCTCAATTGCGGATTTACGAAGAAATAAAAAATATGACTATGGAACAGGAATTGATTTATTGGAAAAAAGTCCGCGAGGAATTTCAAAGTAAATACGGCCGAAAATATTCAGATATCGTAAATCATTGATTTGTAACTTTACCTTGTGCCCGAAATAGGACTCGAAGCCATAGCCGCTTTACGCCCTATGGCACTTACAATATTTGTATTCTAATCTCGAAAATCAGCACTCAATTTACCCGCCTCGATAATATTGAGACAAAGCATTTCGTTCTTCTTATACAAATATCGCCTCGCCGAGAATGCTATCCTTAAACACAGACTTTATGGCTCTCTCGCGGCACAAGTCCACGTTGGCGTTGAAATGCTCCGAAATCTCCTTTCTGAGTTCGAGCTTCTTGTCGAAGATGTCGATGGTTTTCTCTCCAAATTCAAAAATAATATCAATGTCGCTATTCTCTGTTTGGGCATCTCTGCAATACGAACCGAAAATCCCAATTTTAACTATGTTAAAATTAGTTCGGTAATAATCCTTTCGGGATTGCAAGTACTTTATTATGTCGTTTTTTTCATATTTCATAGATAAATCAATTAGGGCAAATTAAAATTACTAAAATTTTGGACTACTCTGGTGCAATAATTTACAAATAAAATGCTATAACTAACCAAGTAACTACTCAGCTTGTTGTTGAAAAGGGCGACCAGCCGGTCGCCCCTACAATATTAATACAACCTCCAATCCTTTTTTCAATCTATACTATAAAATTCCCCCGCTTCGTATAGTGTGTATGCAGCAGCTTATGCGACTTATGCCCGCAAGGACCATCGGTTAAGAACTTTTCATAGATGTATTTGATACGCGGGTTTTCGTGCGATTTACGAATTGTCATTGATTCGTCTTCGGCATAAATTGCTTCGGCGCGTTTTTTCCTAATCTCGGGTGAGGTTGGAATTGGTTGTCCGCCTCCGCCGAGGCAGCCGCCCGGGCACGCCATAATCTCAATGAAATGGACATCGTTCAGCTCGCCGGCTTTCAGCATTTCCATCACTTGACGGGCATTTGCCGTGCCGTGTGCAACGATGAATTTCAGGTCAACACCTTCAAGGAAAGTGTAGTCGGGCACGCAGTTTTTCAATTTGACCGATGCCTGTTTAATGCCCTCAAAGCCGCGGCAGGCTTCAATGCGCAATTTCTCGAACGGCACTTCACGACCGGTGACAAGCTCGTACGCTGTGCGAAGCGCGGCTTCCATCACCCCGCCTGTCGCGCCGAATATCAATCCAGCACCGGATGCCTCACCAAACGGGTCATCGAAACCGGACTTGGGCATTTCAGGCAGGAAGATACCGCCCTCTTTAATCATCTTTGCAAGCTCGCGCGTGGTTAATCCGTAATCCACATCTTTGAACCCTGACGAATCCATTTCAGGTCTGTTGCACTCGAATTTTTTCGCCGAGCAGGGCATAACCGCAACTGTCACTATATCCTCGGGGTTGATATTATATTCCTGCGCGTAAAAAGTTTTCGTCACGGCACCAAACATTTGCTGCGGTGATTTCGCGGTTGAAAGATGATCTAAATATTCCGGATAAAAATGTTCTATGAATTTAACCCAGCCGGGAGAACAGGAAGTAAACTGCGGCAGTTTCACGGATGTATCTTTATCTACAACAACACTCTTTAAGCGGTTCAGCAGTTCAGTTCCTTCTTCCATAATTGTAAGGTCGGCGGCAAAATTAGTATCAAAAACGCGGTCAAACCCGATACGGCGCAGCGCGGTGTTTAGTTCTCCGGTGAGAGAAGTACCTGCCGCCATTCCGAATTCTTCGCATATTGCTGCCCTCGGCGACGGTGCAGTTTGGATGACCACGTGCTTTTTCTTGTCGTCAATAGCACGCCATATATCATCGGAAGGGTCATTGGTATAAAGCGCGCCGGTCGGACACCGATTCACGCACTGCCCGCAATTTATACAAATCACTTCCGATAGAGGTTTTCCCATAAAAGTGGTAATGTGCGTTTGATCGCCTCTGCCGACTGCTTCCAAAACGCCCACTTCCTGCAAATCTATGCACGTACGCACGCATCTTCTGCAAAGCACGCATTTATCCATATCGCGCATAACGGAGAAAGACGATTTATCTATATCGTGTTTGCGTTTTTCCGGATGCCCAAAGGTAAATCCGTCAACGCCGTATTCGGACGCGAGCGAACGCAACTCGCAATTCTTGTTGCGCACGCAGGTGTAACATTCGCCGTAATGTTCGCTAAGCAGCAAATCGATTATATGACGGCGGGCTTTGCGGACTTTTTCGGTGGATGTTTTTATTTTAATTTGCTGCGTGATGGGAAAGGCGCAGGCAGCCTGCAAAGTTTTCATAGAATCGACTTCAACAACGCAAATTCTACAGACACCAGCGGTGCACAAATCCTTGTGGTGGCAGAGGGTTGGAATCTGCACCTGATTTTGCGCGCAAGCCTCAAGGATTGTAGTCCCGAGAGGAACCTGCATTTTTTTCTCGTTTATTTCAATAGTTACCATTGCCCCGATTTGCGATGAATCGAAAGGCTGCTGAACACGCAGTGCCTGCTGACTGACCGGTGCTCTTGACTCTGTTTTACTATTCATTATTGACTCCGTTATGCTTGTCCGATGATGTGTACTGGAACACTTCTGCAGAAAAATTATCAAGAATTGATAAGAAGGCATTAGGGCTGGACTGCCCCAATCCGCATTTGGAAGCAACCTGCATAGTCTGCCCGAGTTCCCGTAAATTCCTTATTTCCGCGAATGTATAATTCCCGTTCCTGAGTTTTTTCACTCCTTCAAGAAGTTTGACATTTCCTATCCTGCACGGTGTGCATTGTCCGCAGGATTCTTCAACGAAAAATTCCATAAAATTTTGGAGAATATGGAGAATATCTCTGCTCTCGTTGAAGACTATGATTGAACCTCCGGTGGAAGCGTCCTCGTAAGATAGTTTTCTATTGAATTGAGCGTGTGAAAGGCAAATTCCTGATGCCCCGCCGACTTGTACTGCTTTCGTGTTTTTTGCTCCGACAATATCAAGAACTTCGGTGATAGTCATACCCCACGGCAATTCATAAACGCCGGGGTTTTCGCAGTCACCCGATACCGAAAATAGTTTGGAGCCTGTTGATTTATCCGTCCCGTATTCCGAAAACCATTTGCCGCTTTTCATAATAATATGCGGTACGGATGCGAGAGTTTCAACATTATTCACAACTGTCGGGCAGCCCATAAAGCCTGTGTTAACCGGATATGGGGGACGGTTGCGCGGTTCGCCTCTATGCCCTTCAAGCGACTCGATTAATGCAGTTTCTTCACCGCATACATAAGCACCGGAGCCTAATCTGATTTGAATGTCAAAATCAAAACCTTCTTTCGCGATAATGTTTTTTCCCAACAGATTTTTCTCTCTCATTCCGGAAAGATGGTTCTCCAGAAATTCAAGCATATAATAATATTCACCGCGCAGGTACAAAATGCCTGTTTTCGCCCCGATTGTATAACCGGCAATTACCATACCGTCAAACACGATTTCGGGGTGTTCCATCATCAGCACTCTGTCTTTGAATGTGCCGGGTTCGCCTTCATCGGCGTTGCAAACAATATATTTCTTTGGCGCGGAAGCCGCGGCGGTAATCATCCATTTTGTTGACGTTGGGAATCCCGCGCCTCCGCGTCCTTTTAGTTTGGAGTCGCGAAGCTCGAATAGCACTTCTTCCCTGCCTATTTTTACGGCTTTGCGGATAGCCGAGCCGGCGACATATTCGGAAAAAAGCACTATTCCTTTTCTTGATGTTTTCTCAATTTGCATAGTTTCCATCTTGAATTCCTTTATTATTTTACTTCATTGAGAATTGCGACAGCACGTTCGGGCGTAACTTTTGTAAAGACACGCTCGTTGATAACCATAGCAGGACCCTGATCGCACATCCCGAGACAGTTCGTAAACTCGAGCTTTATTCGTTTGTCTTTCGTTGTCTGCCCGAATTTTATTCCAAGCTCGCGCTCGATTGCTTTTACGAGATAACATTTACCGGCTAAATCGCAGCTTATTGTCTGACAGAGCCGGACAATATTTCTTCCTTGAGATTCAGGGTGGAGGAACGTATAGAAAGAAATAACGCTGTAAACTTCAACCGGGTGTATTGACAGTTGACGCGCAACTTCCTGCTGGGCAAAATCGGAAATACATTTATGCCTGAGCTGCAAAGTCTGCAAAATCGGCAGCAGCGCGGACCTTTCCTTGCCGTACTCAACAGTGAGATCGACTATTTCATCGACCAAAGAATTTCTTTCATAAATTAACATAACTATTTCTCCTTTGCTTTCGCGAGCAGTTTTTCTACTTTAGAAACTAATTCATCAGGCGAGATGGGTTTTTCAACAAACTCATCAACCGGAGCCATAATACCTTTTGAAAATTCAATTCCAAGTGCCCTTGATATTGAGGTGTACATCAGTATAGGTGTCGCGACTCCTTCTTTACGAAATTTTTGCGCGAGAACAAATCCGTCATCAGGTTCGTTCATAATGACATCAAGAATAATCAGATCTGGTTGTGTCTCTTTCACTATCCTATAACCGTCATCGGGATTGTTCGCGGTCACTACTTCAAATCCGCGGGATTTGAGTATTAAACTGCTCGCGTCAAGAATATCAGTATCATCATCAATTACAGCAATTCGTGCCATAGCTTATTCCTTTGATTAATTGTTAATTGTAAATGGTTAATTATTAATGCATCATTCATAATTCATCCTTTATAATTATTTATTTTCGGGAAATAAAGTGTAAAGGTCGAGCCTTCACCATACTTGCTCACGCATTCAATTTTACCGTTGTATGAATCGACAATTCGTTTAACGATAGAAAGCCCGAGACCGGTGCCGTGGATGTTTTTCGTTTTATCGTTTTTGGCTCTAAAAAATTCCGCGAACAATCTTTTATGTTCATCAGGTTTCATTCCAATACCGGTGTCTTCAACGCGGAGAATAATAAATGTAACATCATCTGAAAGCCCAATGGATATAGTTCCGTTTTCTTTGTTATACTTGACTGCATTACTTAACAGATTGAGTAACAGCCGGTGAATTTCATTTTGATCGGCGCGAATAACAGTTTTCTTGGCAGAATTTTTAAATGTCACCTGAATCTTCTTTTTATCAATGTCGATTTTAAGCAGCAATAAAATATCGGCGAGAATATCCTCAAAAGAAATCTCCTTAATTTCTTTTGCCTCTTTGTTCATCTCCATTCGGGATATATCAAGTAAGTCATTTATCATTAGCAGCAGCGAATCAAGCCGGAAATGAGAACGCTTGAGAAAGTCCATTCTTTGCGCGTCATCTACTTTGATTTCCGGTTTAGTGAGAATATCGAGAAACCCGATTGTAGCAGCGATAGGAGCTTTAAGTTCGTGTGCAACCATTGAAACAAACTGCGATTTAGCCATTTCAAGTTTTTTAAATTCGGTTATATTTCTCAAAACAATGACAATACCCGCGAGTTTATTATCCGACTGCGGAACGGGAGATATTGTTGCTTCAATGAATTTATCCGGATCAGGATTAGTGTTCAACTCAATGGTAAATGAATTTGTCTGTGATTCTTTTCCGAGAAAATTAGTCTCAACCAATGAAACAATTTCAGACGGGAAATGTTCGATGATGGGAATACCGATTGGCAGAAATGAAATATTAAGCAGTTTAAGCGCGGCTTGATTGCAATAAACAGATTCTCCTTCACGATTGACAACAATCACCCCATCGCGAATGGAGTTAATAATTGTTTTCAAGCGGGTGCGTTCAAATGCCACTTCCAGCAGGCTTTCTTCGCGTTCTTTTCGCAGCCGTTCAGTTTCCAGAAGAAGTTTGCGCCGCTCAAGACCTTTCCGGAGCTGGCTGACTAATTCTTCAGGTGAAAAAGGTTTGAGTATATATCCGTCTGCACCAAGTTTTGTTGCCTCTATTGCCGTGTCATAAGAGGCATACGCGGTGGCAATATAGCAGATAGTATAAGGCTTTTTTCTCCTTATTTCGCGCAGGACTTCTATGCCGTTTATATCCGGCATCTTCAAATCAATAAGCGCGAGATCAAAATCGCTTTTTAACGCGAAAGAGATTCCCTCTGTCCCGTTTGCAGCCGCCTGAACGATGAATCCTTCGTTTTCGAGGATACGTTTAACGGCGGCTCGCAATGTCTCTTCATCATCAATTATCAGAATCCGAGGTTCGTCTTGGGTTTGCATAATAATCTGTTACTTCGTATTTCGTTCAAACTTTTTCGGTCTGATAAAACTCGTTGATTTTTTTCTCCAAGTCTTCAACCGAAATCGGTTTGTTAAGAATCGCATCGCATTTGAGCCATTCTTTTTCTTCTGCGGTGTAAGTTTCAAAACGATATCCTGTCGCGTGTGCCGCCGCGGTCATAAGCACCACCGGGATTTTTCTGCCGTGCTCTGTTTTTTTTATCTGGTAAGTAAGCGTAAAGCCGGAGTCCATTTCTTCCATCATTAAATCTGTGGCAACCGCGTCCGGTTTTTCGCGGTTAAAAATTTCCAAAGCTTCTTTGGAGTTGTCGGTTGAATACACTTTGAACCCATCGAGTTCAAGGAGAGCTTTTAGCTGCGCGATAATATCGCAGTCATCATCAACAAGTAGAATTGATCTGTTGGTTTGCATTATTTTCCTTTTATTTAGTTTATTAATGAATCGCTGAGAGTTAATTTTTTAGATAATAATACGGCGAAAGAAGTTCCTTCACCGAGTTTGCTTTCAAAAGAAATGTTTCCTTTGTGCATTTTAATAATTCCATACGCGATAGCCATCCCGAGTCCGGTTCCTTTCCCGATTTTTTTCGTGGTAAAAAACGGCGTGAAAATATTCGCGTAATTTTCTTTTGGTATTCCGCAGCCTGTATCTTTAACTATAACGCGCAAGTTATTGTAAGATTCGTCTTCAATCTTGATTGACAATATTTTTGTGCTGCAGGATTCCATTGATTCGGCAGCGTTTCCAATTAGGTTTTGAAATACCTGCTCCATCTGGTCTTTGTCGCCTTCAATAACCGGATCGAGTGCATCAAGATTTAATTCCATTTTGATTCCAGCGAACTCCGGCTGCGGTTTGAGTTTTCTCACGATATGAGAAAGCAGCTCAAACATATCAAAACTTCTCACGGAAAGTTTTCCCTGACGGGCAAAATTCAATAGATTGCTTACAATTTTTTTGCACCTGTTAGCTTCATTGAGTATAACGCTCAAATCATCGCCAATAATGTTTCCGGACTCCATTTTCTCGGAGGCTTTTTTAACGAGTGATGCATAAAGCATTATCGCGCCAAGCGGATTATTAATTTCGTGCGCGATGCCGGCAGCAAGCTGCCCAATTGAAGCAAGTTTTTCGGCGGATCGCAATTGTTCTTCCGTTTCGCGCAAATTTATATATGCGGTTTGCAATTCATCAATCAAATAAGGCAGGCACATTTCTTTTTCCGCGAGATTTTTCCCAACGGTTATGGCAAATTCACGGCAGGTCGCGTATCCGCACGCGCCGCAGTCTAAATGATCTTTTTCGGATGTCTTTTTGATTTCTGTAAGAATAGATTTGATTGTATCTTCATTTGGAATTGCACGCCGTTGATCGCGGCTTGTAAATTCTCTTCGGAGGTCCAGCATACGGTTATTATATACATCACTTTGCCAGACTTTTTTATCAACGTAATGTATAGATTCGGTCACATATTCTATAACTTTTTCACGGCGGGAATAATAATTCAGCGTTGAGTCGATACCGGGACCGCTGATACACCCCTCGCAAAAAAGAATATCAACAAACTTGGCACTGATCCTATTATTCGCGATTTCATCAAGCAGCTCCAATGTTTTGCTCTTTCCTTCAACAACGATAATTTCTTTCTCCAGCAAATCGCCGGATAGCTCCGCTGTTTTGAGCAATCCACCCGCGAGCGGATACGTTTTGCCCATATAGGCTTGGGGAGCATCAAATGGATGTTCATCCATTTCATCAACGTCAATTCCCGCTGCGTCAAGCATTTTCTTGACTTCACCAAACGTGAACGCGCTGTTAACATAACCGTTAATACCCTCAGCGAATATTTCCGACTTCTTTGCGGCGCAAGGACCAATGAAAACAATCTGGTAAGAATCATCGTATTCAGTTCGCAAATAGCGGCCGAGAGCCCCCATAGGAGAAACAATTCTTGCAAGATTGGGGACAAGTTCAGGGTGATACTTCTCGATAAAATTAACGACCGCCGGACAGCTTGAGCTGATAATCGTCTTAATCGGAGAGTTTTCTAGGTCTTTCACGTATAGCGGGCTAATCAAATCCGCGCCAAACGCGGTTTCGATAACTTTAATAAAACCCAGTTTTCTCAATGCTTCAGGGAGTTTTTTATAATTGGAGTGCCACGAAGCAGCAAAGGAAGGCGCGACAATAGCAATAGCTTTATTATTCTCGAGAGCCGTTGAAAGTTCAGGCGAAAGAAACGAGTATAATTCTTTCGCGCCTTGAGAGCAGACAATAATACAATGTCCGCAGGCAATGCATCTTTCCTGTATAATTGAAGCCTGTCCATTCACCACGAGTATAGCTTTAGCCGGACATTCACGGATACATCCGTAACACCTTTTGCATTGATCCGACTTGACCGTAATTATCGCGTTCATCTAAAAAATCTCAATAAAGATTGTTTAGTTACTTAGCATTTAAAGTGCCAATTAACAGGATACTAATTTTTTCATATACAAATTCATTGAAATTCCAAGATTAATTTCAAGGTAAGTAGAATAATGTCAATAACCTTGGTATCTCTTTATAAAATAAGGGTATATATAACTATATAGCCAATGAATCTTTCTCAAATTTGCAAATTTAATAAATAATTATTTGCCGCTTCCGAATTTCATATTTTACCAATAAATGTAGAAAACATTCAATATATTCTTAGTTTCAAGAAACCTGTTCTATATTTATGTAAACAGTTGCTAAAGACGAAGTGATAAGATTAAGGGTTTGTTAAGAAATAACCTTTGCATTTTCTAAATCTAACCTTCGCGGACTTAGCGTGATTAAGTGTTACTCTTATTTGTTAACGAATCCTAATGTATAGCATTGGCAACACTTTTCTTTGCACTCACTTCATTAAAAGCAACTTCTTAACAGACCTAAATTTATCTGTCTTTATTTCATAGAAGTAAACACCTGAACTCGTATTGGCTGCATTCCAAGTTACCTGATGAAATCCAGCGTTCATCTGTCCGTTTACAAGTTCCGCGACTTGCTGACCAATCTGATTATATACAGTTAAACGAATCTGCGCATTTTCCGGAAGTCCGAAGCGAATTACTGTTGACGGGTTAAAAGGATTCGGATAGTTTTGCAGTAATTGATACGCTGCAGGTTTTGAAAAAGAGTTACCATTAATTGTGATACCGGTAGCAATGTCATTTTCAATAGCAAACAAGGTTTCAAGGTTATATGTGACCGGCTGATTAGAATAAGCACATTGTTTGTCTCTATAGACAGACATTCTGAGTAATTTCATTTCAGGAATTACCTGGATCATTTGGATATTCCCGTCAACTACGCGTGAAGAATCCCGCATAATTACCCAACTCTTTGATGAGTCAATTAGCAATCCATCCCCGATTGCATTAATGACAGAAACATATCTGGGTTCAAAAGTTCTCGCATTTGCTCTTTTTACGGGAGTATTAGCAGCGTATAAGTTTGAGCTGGGGATAGAATCATTAAATTCATTACCGCGAAAAGTGATCATAGGCTGGGTGTGAGTAACTTCGGCAACAAGCGCGATTAGACTATCCTGCCCCGCGTTAGCGGATGGTGCCAAAGCAGATATAATACAAGAAGCCGCGTAACCCTGTGGATTTGAGTTAATGGCAGCCTGCATATCCGCTGTATTATTTACTCCGTCATTATTATAGTCAGCTGATTCTAATGCTTTCCGGAGAGTCATCCATATTGGTTCATACTGCATATTTAATGATGCAGGACCTTCATAAACGCGCAGCACGTGTTGGAATATAGACAATCCTGATTTGTTTGTCCCTGATAACACACCAATTTGCCCTGCGAATCCAATCATTGCCCAAGGCTGCTCATAAGTCTCTGAGGGCTGGTGGAATACAATTACCTGATTCGCGCACAAAGTGGTATCAGTTTCCCAATCCAGATTACGTGTGATAATGGATTTTCCTTGTAAAAAAGTTTCTTGAGTTGCTGCACCCCAGCTCATCAAACTTGAACAGCCATAATCAGAGTTTTCACTTTTTTGAGCAGGTATAAATCCAAGTATATCAAGGAAAGAATTTGCAATCAGAACGTCCAAATAATCAGCAGATACAGTAGAACCTGCTGCCTTCATACCTTGAATCATCGCTTTCGCTTCCTCAATATATTTCGGATCAAATTTAAGCGGTGGAGTTGTAGACTGTAAAAGAGTTCTCGCAAGTGAGTAATAATATGCCGGTACACGCCATTTAACATAGTTCTTGAGTATCGTCTCAATTTTATCTGCCATCAGATAACCCTGAGCATAACCCCTTTCCTGATGCGTACCCCATACTTTCACAATTTGGATATTATTAGATTCGGATAATATTTTACCTTTTACAGCCTGCGGAAAAGCTGTGCCTACAAAAAAAATGCAAAGCAGTATAAATATTTTGAGTTTCATTTTAGTCCTTGTTAATATATTTTATAGCATTAAAAATAAAGAAAATTTGGTTAATAGCAATAAGGGTACAGGTAACAGGGTGCACGACAAAAAAGTATATCCGTTTTTGGATGTCCCGTTAGAGCCTGCCCTGCTTCGCGGGCGACAAAATGTGTATAGCCCTGACAAAAAAAATTGAGATGGTATGTTCGAAGCATAAAATATTCAAGAAATTCAAGTTCAAATTATATAAGATGTAAAGGTTATTTGTGAACAAGGCATAAATTACTATTACCGAATCGTGTAATTCATCTCGACTTTAATCCATCTCCCCGGCATTGGAATTATGCCAACCTCCCGATATGAAATATTAAATAGGTTTGTGGCGGCTAAGTTCATTGTTAGAAAGCCCCAACTTTTTGACATTTTTACATCAGTCACGAAAGCTGTTTCTTGATTGAATCGGTCAAGATATTTAAATGCCCAACTTGCTATAATATCATTTGAAATACTGTGAAGTGCCGTTAAAATTAATTGATGTCTTAAATGCTCAAGACTGTACTTCGATTGGAAACTGTAAGTCTGAAAATCGGAATAAAGATAGGCATAATCCAACTTGAGTGTTTTGAAAACCGTATTTGAGTTTAGAACATTGGATGAATACCCGATTGCTGCCTCAAAACCTTTAGTAGTTATAATGCTTATATTCTTGGCGTTCCATATATCCGCGGCACTTTGTTTGACCCAATCAATAAAATTTGTACCCTTTCTTGCAAAAGCACTTACTTGGTATTGACAGTAATCCACATTGCCTGCGAATCCCAACTCATACGCTATCGCTTCTTCAGGGTGAAGTGCCGCGTTTCCTGCTTGGCTTGGACTGATGTAATATAATTCAGTAAATGAAGGGATTCTAAACGATTTACCAATTGACGAGAAAATCCTGAACGATTTGGTGAATTGATACCCAATGTCTAAACCCGGAGCTAATTTCCATCCGAATGAATCATAGTAATGAGAGTATCCGCTCAACATTAGTTTTAAACCTGGTAATATATCCGCAACAAATTCACCGGATACGCCCCCCTTTGTCCGATTGTGAATTCCAAGTTTATTGCTGTTTAATTTATCATAACTATATTCTACGGCAATGAGAAAGTCCCCAATATCTGCATTAATAGTTGATTGCAAATCAAGACCGTAAACATTTGTCCGATGAATGTTTTCATAGGATGACGGATCCTTATAATCTAATAGATAATGATCATAATTATGCCGCCAATAAATTGTCGGCGAAACAGTCAAATATTTCGTGTTAATTGATACATTTGAACTTATGAAAAAAGTTTTTGTTTCTTCCCATTGTGCCGGATATTTATCGCCATAAAATTGATTTGCCCCGAATTCTTTTCCTGCAAAGCCAATATTGATATTGGCTTTGCAGGCTTCAAATTTATATCGTGAACCGGCATAAGCTGTAAGAATGTTATAATCCGTATTTGGCCGATATCCCGCGGAACGACTCCTGCTTGCTGAAAAATTGTTTTCAGTTTTATCACCAAGAACTTTTGCAGAAAGTGCCTGAGTGTTGTAGCTGTTTTCTCCTCCTGCCAAATTTATAGATACTTCATTTTTGAAATCACGTTTTGTGATGATATTAATCACACCGCCAAGCGCGTTAGCACCGTAAATTCCGGAAGCCTGTCCTTTTATAATCTCGATTCGCTCTATGTCATCTATGTTTATTGGCAAATTTAGGTTATGATGCCCTGTTTGAGGATCTGTTAGTTTTACGCCGTCAAGGAGTATCAATGTTTGTTCAAAAGAGCTTCCGCGCATACTGACATCTGCCTGCGCGCCCTCCTGACCTCTTCTCCTGATATCCACACCGGCAAAATAGCCTAAAATGTCCTCAACATTTAATGCAGGGGAATTTACAATATCTGAATGGGAAATTATTGTAACACTACGCGGTGTTTCATAAATTGGCATCGGAATTTTATCTGCAAAAACGGTTATTTCGTTCAATAATATTTTTGTTGTATCCCTGCTTTGGGCAATAGTAACCCCTGCAAATAATATTGCTGAAACAATTAAGAACATCTTTATTTTCACTTGGTTTAATTGTCCGTTTTTTTGCATCTTTCAGTCACCGTTTGGATTGATTATTTTTTTTCTTTGCAATCAAAGTTACTGTTTTTTTCAGCAATATAACACCCAACGGGATTTTTTTTAATGGGTTTATCGCTCAATTTAGGTATTACCTATAACATCTTTGTTCAGTATAATCGAGTGGAATTTAATATGAATGAATCGTTACCTGATTTAAATTCATCTGTAGATGTTAATGCTAATGTTAGTTTTTTCAGAAGACTTATTATGTTTTCCGGACCGGCTTTTATGGTTGCCGTTGGTTATATGGACCCTGGTAATTGGGCTACGGATTTGGCAGCCGGAGCTAAATTCGGCTATAAACTTCTATGGGTGATTCTTCTCGCGAACATTTTCGCTATTTTATTTCAAACACTGTCGGCTCGGTTGGGTATAGTAACCGGCAGAGATTTGGCGCAGTCTTGCAGGGATCACTATCCGCGTCCAATAAATTATCTTTTATGGTTTCTTTGCGAGATAGCGATAGCAGCCTGCGATCTTGCCGAAGTGCTTGGTTCTGCAATCGGATTGTATTTACTGTTCCATATTCCGCTTCTTTGGGGCGTTATTATCACCACTTTGGATGTGCTTGTATTAATGGGATTGCTCTCATTGGGAATCAGAAAAATGGAAGCATTTATTTTAGCATTGATTACTACTATTGCTTTTTGCTTTGCCGCGGAACTTTTAATTTCAAAGCCAAATGCAGCAGAAATTCTTACAGGGTTTATGCCAAGCACGCTGCATCCTGAAGCATTATTTATAGCATTAGGCATTATTGGTGCTACTGTTATGCCCCATAATCTTTATTTGCACTCGGCACTTGTCCAGTCAAGGAATTATACCAGAAACGAGCTTGGTAAAAAACAGGCAAACACATTTAATTTTATAGATTCTTTTATAGCATTGAACGGAGCTTTGTTTGTTAATGCTGCTATATTGATTGTAGCTGCAAGTATGTTTTTCAAAAATAATCTGACCGAGGTTGCATCTATTATAGATGCTCATAAATTATTGGCGAGCGTGGTGGGAAGTTCAATCGCCCCTATCGCGTTTGGCATCGCGCTTCTTGCAGCCGGACAATCATCAACAATCACCGGAACATTTGCCGGACAGATAATAATGGAAGGATTTCTTGGCTTGCAGATTCGTCCTTGGATTCGCAGACTAATTACCCGCGTTGCAGCAGTTACGCCGGCACTTATAGTAATTTATATTTATGGAGATTCTTCTGTTGACTCGCTGCTGATAGTTTCGCAGGTAGTTCTTTCGCTTCAATTACCATTCGCTGTAATTCCATTGCTCCATTTTACTTCAAGCCGGAGGAAAATGAATGTTTTCGCGAACAAATTATGGGCGAAGATATTCGCTTGGACAGCTTCAATACTGACAGTATTATTGAATATTAAATTTGTATATGATTTGATAGCTGATAGTTTTGCAAATCCTAAACCTGAAAGCTCATTAATACAGTTTATTTTACTTCCTTTTGCCTGTCTCGCGGCTCCACTATTAGTTTACATCATATTTGAACCATCTTGGCGAAATATTCGAGTCCGTGCTTTGAAACGAATCAAAATTAATCAAGCAACTATTGATGCTCTCCCTGTTCCCAGTTTCAAAAAAATTGGTATCGCGTTAGAAGGCGACCACGATAGGGATATTCAAATATTAAACTTGTCACTGCCTATCGTGAAGTCGTTCAGTTCGGAAATTGTGCTCATTCACTGCGTGCAAACCGCGACCGGCAGATATGCCGGCAATATGGTGGGAGATAGTGAAGCCTATTCTATGGAATACTATCTCACGGAAATGAAATCTTTTTTTGAGAAAGAAAATTTAATTGTTAAAACAGTACTAGGCGGAGGCGATCCTGAAGAAGAAATCGTGAGAATAGCACGAAATGAAAATCTTGATATGATAATAGCCGGCAGTCACGGACACCGTTTCATCAGTGATTTGATTTATGGTTCAACCGTTAATGGCGTGAGGCACAAAACTCGTCTTCCGGTACTGGCATTCCCTATTAATTAGCCGAACAATATTAGGGCGAAGTTGTGGTTGATGCCACAGGGTCAGAAGAAGACACCGAAACGATTAATACATAAGTAATTTGGTTGCTTGAACCTCCACCACTACTCGTTGACTGCTGCAATCTACTTGCAAAATTGATTCTGATCCTTGTTCCAGCGGTTATTACAAGTGATCCGGATGCATTGCCCTCTACTTGGGATGTACTTATTCCGGTTGGAATGTTGTAGGTGGTAACGTAATTATATGTTCCTTTGCTTATACCCTTAACAACCACGGTGGCTCCGGACTTTATAGTTATCAGTTTACCCAGCATATTTACCGAGACAGTTTCTTGCGCAAAATTGCTAATAGTGATACTGTTATCTAAGGCAGATGAGCAGCTTAGCAACAACAGAACAGGTAAAAACAATAAAATCAGATATTTGATTTTCATATTCTCTTTTTCTGCAAACTTAAAATATTTCATTTCAATTTACGATTATTTTTCAAAATTTCTAACCAAAATTATTCGGAAATTAAAAAAAGAGTGTTAAGTTGGACAAGTGAGAAACTTATAAACTAAAAAAAGGCTACCATTTCTGATAACCTTAATCTGTATGGTAGTAGCGGGGGCCGGACTTGAACCGACAACCTCCGGGTTATGAGCCCGACGAGCTACCAATTGCTCTACCCCGCGATATTTATAACACAAATATAACAATCTTTTTATTAATTTGCAAAATTTATTTACTTTTAAAAATAAAACAGCTCCTTTAAAAGGCAGTTTATATTTATATCAATATGGATTCTTATTTTACAATAACAAATTCAATTCTGCGATTATATGATTTATTCTCAGAAATAGGATGTGCTGCGCCTAATGCTTTTATACTTATTCTGGAAGGGCTTACACCTTTTGAAACAAGATAATTTTTCACGTTTTTTGCGCGTCTTTCCGACAAAATGCTATTTGATTTTTTGCTCCCATCTTTATCGGTAAATCCTTGAATCTCTATATTCAGTGATGCATTTGAAAGTAGTATTGATGCATCCTGCGCGAGTACGGCATAATATTCGGGTTTAATTTCCGCGTTATTCACATCGAAATTAATTCCAACAAGTGCTCGGGTACCATTAGAACTATCTCTATGGAGTTGATCTAATTTAGCAGACATCAAATCATCAATTTTCTTGTAATCAACATCGGCAGTAACTTTATTCGAGGCAACCGCTTTTTGGATCATATCCTGAATTTTATTATAATCAACGCCAACAGATGTTCCTGAAACAACAGGCACTTCTTTCGAGGCAACCGCTTTCTGAATCATATCTTGAATTTTATTATAATCAACTCCAACAGATGTTCCTGCAACAACAGGCACTTCTTTCGAGGCAACCGCTTTTTGAATCATATCCTGAATTTTATTATAATCAACTCCAACAGATGTTGTATTATTTCTTGTAATTCCATCAGGAGCATCACAAATTTTTATTTCTGTGCCGCGATCAAAGTAGTACATCGCGCTGATTTCCGATGATATATATGTGTCAAGCGTTCCGCCAAAAAGTCCTCCGTTTGGCCCAAACATACCATCAAAACGATCTGTTGATAATTGATGCAAACCAAATTCACCTCTCAAATCCCATTCTTTATTTATTGAGTAACGTGTTCCGGCAATAAAGTTAATTGAAATTTCGCCAAATTCTGATTTATTCGCGACTGGCGGTACCGCATCTGTTAAAGAAAAATAAATTAAAGAAATACCTGTTCCAAAATAAAGTTTCAACTGTTTGCAGGGAGTAATAGTGTTCAAGTAATCTAAAGCAAGTACCGAACTCTTGTTAGTTGGTCCATTGGGTTTTCCTATGGCTACAGCATTAAGTACAGCATTAGAAGTCATTTTGAGATAGTCAAGTTTGATACGAAAAGAATTGGTCTCGTCAAAATCTTTTTGTACGAATGCGTGAACACCAAAATTAAAATTTTCAGAATAGACATCTCCAAATATTCTGGGCGAACTAATTCCAAATCCTATTGACCAGGCATCTTTATAAGTTTGGCTAAAAGTAATAGAAGATATTAGAACTATTGATAGCAGAAGAAACAACTTTCTCATTATGGGTCCTTATTTATTGTTTAAAAAATAGTTATTTTAATTATGTGTTAAAGTATTAAGAATTGTAAATAGTGTCCCCACGAAAAGTGTTGTAATAGAACATTGATTTGGTAGCTTGAGTAAATCACATCAGAATAATGCGTTTTTGTCTCAAAAACAACGTTTTCAGTCTATAAAATGGCTGCAAACAGTTACTCCAGTCCGCAAATTTTTAACGCGACTTTGCGAATAATAGTCAAATTATTGCATTTTTGGGCGTTATTCGCAGCAGAAAATAGCCATAAAGCATTATATATCAATACGATAGGACTTTTCGTGGGGACACTA
>CAIYTF010000141.1 GCA_903929035.1 uncultured Ignavibacteriales bacterium | reverse complement strand
TGGCTGCTTTTCATAGCAGAATATTCCTATAAATTATTACATCCTCATATCTTATCCTTTCTCGTGCAGGCACTACATAATTTATTACACACTCGCGGCGAGTGCGGCAAGTTCTAATACCAATTTGAATCTGTCTCTAAATAATTCGTTGTGTTTGATAACAACTCGTTGAATTCATTAATACTCGGTTCCGGATTGCTCGATATCACGATATTAGTCAAAATATATACTCCATAGTTTTTCTATTCGCTTTCCAATATGATAAGCTAAAAGAGGAGGAACAGCGTTGCCAATGATTTTATACGCGCCTGATGGGCTGATCAAAAATTTCTTGCCCCGAGAGTTGCTCGGAATAACAAATTCATAATCCGGTGGAAAAGTTTGAATAAGAGCACATTCTCTTGGTGTTAATCTTCTTTCCTGTCTTCCTATTGCTAATTCAGATTCATTTTTTCCACCGTGTTCAATGGAAAGTCTCCTGTATTCAATATTACCGTGATGTTCCGCTCGAATAGTTGGGCCAATATTATCTAAATTTATTTCGATCTGGCCCTGGCAATGCGCGCCCATATATTTAGCTTTCGAATAATATTTTTGCGATAGGTCATCACTATTTTCTGGTTCAGGTAATTCGGAAAAAATCTTTCTCAAAGTCATCCTTGAAATTGATGACCCTTTATCATCTGAATTAAACGCGTGGGAAGGCTTAGGATAGGGATTATATTCATCAGGAATATTTTTTGAGAGCAGTGCTTTAAGAGCACTTTTGTTTAAAGCCGATTTTCTTATCCCTATAAAAATGACTCTTTCTCGCGATTGCGGTATACCGTAATCACCCGCGTGTAATACTTTCGGGTCTAAAACTATATAATCGTTCCCATCAGTACGCGAGAAATCATTTTGAATTATATCTTTGATGTTTGATAAATTAACGAGACCTTTCACATTTTCCGCTATGAATATTTTGGGCTTAGTAATTTCTATTACTTCTTTCATCCAAATATAAAGTTTTCCTCGAGTTTCCTCATTAGGAATTTCATTCACTCGTATATGACCTAAGTGATCTTTATGGGAATTAAAGCCATTTCGGCTGCCTGAAATACTAAAATCCTGGCAAGGGAATCCGCCTGTCACTATATCAACATTTTCAGGAAAAATATCTACTCCTGCTTTATGAAGTTTAACAAGCTCAACAATGCTATTCAAGTGGAAAATATTGGCGTCATAGCCCAATTTTGTAAAATGATTTATCCAAGCTGTTTTAGCATCCGGCAAAATATCGTTCGCGAAAACAGTTTGAAAGATAGTCGGGGTTAACCTTACATAGCTTGAGTCGATATATGAATCGATAAAATCAGGATTGTTTCGCGGGTTAATACTATCCTTGTGGACTATAAAATTACCCTCTAAGCCAATATCCATACCTCCACATCCGGAGAAAAGGGACAAACTTCTTACCGTCTTGTCAATTTTGTTAAGATTAATTTGAGGATAGATTTGAATTTTAACCTGATAACTTATTGTTGGTTCAGCGGCAAAAGGGAGAATATCGGGTTGTTGAAGATTAAAGTGTTTGCAGAAAATTTTCATAATACACAGTTCACAAAGAGGTTTTCTTGATTTGCATATCGCGGCAGAATAATCAAGAATAGCCCAATTTAGTTCCTTGCACCTGCGGGTATTGACTATTTCATTAGCTAATACTTGCAGCTCTTTGTCATTTCTAACATCAATAAAATCCCCGGGCATAAAATATCGCTTTAGCAAACGCGACATATTAACATCAATCAATGGTTTTCGCTTATTTAACACGAATAATTCATAAGCGTTGCCGACATACAAACCGGAAAACCCGAATTCGTTAATCTTATCCCTATTTCTAAGTATTCTATCCCCGTATTTTTTATAATTTTCGGCAATGACGTGTAAACGTTTTGCCCTGTGCTTATATAACCCAATCGGTTTCAATGTTTTTTCTAACTCTTCTAATGTTGCATCACCAAGCTTAGCCCAATTAGGATAAATAGAAAAAAAATTGTCAAAAAAATTTGCCACTATTTCTGCTTTTGTTTTTTGCAGTAGTATTTCGGAAATTAATATAGTATAATTGTCTGTATTTTGTTCCCGCCAAGGGAACCATCGACCAAATTGATCAAACCAATTTAACAGTGTTTTACGAAAAAAACTTTTTTTATCTTCTAATTTCATTATCCAAATATAGGGAAAACTCTATGACTTGTAAAAAGACAAATAGGGGGAGATCGACAATAGAATGATGTTCCATTTTGCCAAAAATTATAATTACTGATTGATTGCAGCCTCATTCACAGGTGCGTCTGCATACATTCAGAAAATTAAGTAGTGTAATAAATACCGTGTAAATGGATTTAGTACACTCCTCAATAATCTCGTAAAAGGAAAAGAACTGTTATTTCCTTATATTTTAAACATCATTAATCATTAAAATCTATGAACAAGCAAGACCACATTAAATATTGGATTGAATCTTCAAAGCTCGACTTGGCTTCGATGAAAAATATATTCTCATCGGGAAATTATGATTGGGCTTTGTTCATCGGACATCTCGCCTTGGAAAAAGTTTTAAAGGCTTTGTGGGTGAAAAACAACGAAACTAATTTCCCGCCTAAAACTCACAATCTATTGAAGATTGCCGAAGATGCGAAATATATTTTAAGCGATTCCGATGAATTATTTCTTAATCGAGTCAATGGTTTTCAATTAGCGACACGCTATCCCGATTATAAATTTGAATTTTTCAAGAAATGCACGAAAGAATATGCTCTTGAAAATTTGACCAAAATAGAAGAATTCCACCTATGCATACTGCAGAAGATATAAACAACATTCTAAGAAAATTTATCGCACTCGCATCAACCGAATTTCCGGTTCGTTATTGTTATTTATTCGGTTCTTACGCCAAAGGGAATCCCGGAGAATACAGCGATATTGATGTTGCCGTTGTGTCGGATAAATTCATTGGCGATCGTTTTGAGGATAGAGAAAACTTGGCTAAGTTTAGCCTGAAAACATCTTATGACCTTGAAGTTCACCCTTTCAAAACCGAGGATTTCACGGAAGATAACCCGTTTGTAAAGGAAATTATTGAAACGGGAATTAAGATTGATTTGATAAATTAGGCGCGATATAGTTTTTCTTTGTAAGTTTACTTACAATTATTTGAGGTTTTTATGACTATATTAGCAGACGGAATTACGATTGACGAAAAAATATGTAACGGGAAACCTATTATCAGAGGGAAGCGAATAACTGTTCAGACTGTATTGGAATACTTATCTGCAGGCGAAACAAATGAAGAAATCCTAAAGCAGTTTCCTTCGCTTGAACCTGAAGATATTATTGCCTGCTTAAAATTTGCTTCGGAAATGATGAACAGAAATTATGTTATCAGGACAGCCAATTAATGAAAAAATTCTGATTGAATTTATATGAAAATCGACTTTGCAGTTAAGAACAAGATAAAAACTCAGATTAGTGAAATTTTCCGGCAGGAAAATGAAATTGAAAAAGTTGTGCTTTTCGGATCATTCTTATCTTCCGATGAACCTAACGATATTGACTTGGCAATATTTCAGAACAGTAAAGATAATTACCTCACGCTTGCCTTGAAATATAGGAAATTACTCCGAAAAATCGTTACTCCTATTCCGGTTGACTTAATTCCGATTACGAGCGGTCGAAACAATGATTTTACACTATTTGAACTAAAAGACGGGGAAGTGCTTTATGAAAGAGGACGCTAAATATTGGCTTTCTTATGCTTCGGAAAACTTGGATGCGGCAAATGTATTAATGAGCAGTCATCTCTATAACCCTTGTTTACAAAATGTACAGCAATGCGTTGAAAAGTCGTTAAAAGCCGTCTTTATTCAATATTCTTTGAAATTGCGAAAATCGCATAGTATTTCGGAACTTTGGAATATTCTTAAACAAAACGACATTATTTTGGATATTGATGCCGATGAGCGCGATTTGTTGGATAGTATTTATTTGCCGTCCAAATATCCTGTCGGCAGCGCACTCCCCGATTATTACCCCGATGAAAATATTTGCCGCACCTGCATAACAATGGCTGAAAGAATTTATCGGCAAGTTTTTTCTATTGTCTCCACCGCATCATAACGGTACATTCTATGCATACTGCAGAAGATATAAACAACATTCTAAGAAAATTTATCGCATTCGCATCAACCGAATTTCCGGTTCGTTATTATTATTTATTCGGTTCTTACGCCAAAGGGAATCCCGGAGAATACAGCGATATTGATGTTGCCGTTGTTTCGGATAAATTCATTGGCGATCGTTTTGAGGATA
>CAIYTF010000140.1 GCA_903929035.1 uncultured Ignavibacteriales bacterium | reverse complement strand
TTTGGGACATAATATCAGTACCGTATATTTTCTTGATTTCAGGCGGCTGAGTAGTTACAAAAAAGTAAACTCACTGAGCTAACGTCTTTCAGTCAATGATGACACCTCGTGAATTTAAAATAGTTGTAACTGTTTAGGTAAAAAAACGATTATGTTTTGTATTCTGATGAAAATGGTATAATATTAACCTCACCCCTTAATCCCCTCTCCTATAAGGAGAGGGGAGATCATATCGATTGTGGTTATGCGCAAATTCCCTCTCCTTCGGGAGAGGGCAGGGTGAGGGGTTCCATAAGTTATTGCAATTTAAAGGTCATTTCTTTACAAGGACTTATACTCCAAACGGATAAAGTATTTACTTTTAAATATAGCATTTCAATCGATAACAGCAATAAAATAATAAAGTTATGAGCATTGAGTTGCTAAATATATAAGCAGTTTGGAGTATAACTTGCACCAAGTTTCAATCAAATCCCAAAATTTCATCCATTGAACTGTCCGCGGACTTCTGTATTTCAACGCCATCGGGAATACCCGGTTTTATCATTAAGGAGTCTTCCCGCGTCAGTGTGACTTGACCGGCAGGAGAGCCTTTTCGTTTTACAACATATTTTTTCTTAGTATAAGAAACAGGGACAAGACCAGCGTTTTTTGCCTTGCTGTAATATGCCGCGACCGCTGCCGCTTTTTTTATAACGGATTTTTGTATTTCATCTTTAGAGCTTATTGTTTGCAAAACTACGTGTGAACCGGGCACACCGCGCGCGTGCATCCATATATCTTCGGGTTTCGCGATATGAAGTGTAAGAAGATCGTTGTTCTTACTATCTTTTCCGACAAGCAGTGAATATTTTCCGTCAATGATAAACTTGATAGTTTTTACCTGTACTTCTTGTCGTTGGTTCTTGTTTTCATTTTTATCCATAGCTTTTGCTAATTCTTTTAGTTGATTAAAATCCATTTGTGTTATTTCATTCAAACGATTTTTTAGTTTCTCCGATTGTATTACAATTTTTGGAAGTTCGTCCTTCGCGCGTTCAATCGCGGCATTGAGGGATTTGACTTTTTTAAAGTAAACATCAATATTTTGTTGAGGCGTTAACTCTTCTTTAAGAGGAATAGTCAATATCTCGTTATTAGAGTAATAATTTTCGACATCAATTGACTGCATACCTTTAGTAATCCTATAAATATTGGCGGCAAGTAATTCGCCCATATTGCCGGTATTTTGTACTCTGGTCTGAGAATTTATTACTTCTTCTAATTTTGCTTTTCGCATTTCAAGATTATAAATTCTCTTTTTAAGTTCGAAAGTAATTTTTTTAAAGTTTTCGGCAGAGAAATCGGATTTTGATACCCTCTGAATGTAATTTCTTACAGCCGGCAATGCCGATTGAAATATTGTAACATCTTCCGAAAGATTATGATGAAAGGTTTCAGGGAGTAATTTAAGTGATTTTGACTTTGTATCGATTCCAACAAGAATATTTGACGATAAAACCGAATTAATACAATTCTTTAACACCGTGTTTGGAATAATCGAGTTTCCTTCGCTCCTTAAAAGCAGTTCGCGAATTAAATCGGGTCCGAAAAAGGGATAATCTTTTTTTAGTGTTTGAATATCCGCGGGCAAATCATTACTAAATGCTTGGTCAAAATAGACTTGGGATGCAGGTTCAAAAGATTGAATTCTATTGACTAAAACCGCTTCTGCATTTTTAGAGAGTGATTTAAATGAAGAAATTGGAGAATCTTCAGCTGTAAATAGAAAATTGGTATGCGCTCCGTGAATAATAAAAACAAGCTTAACATTATAGCAGTCAAATACAATTGTTCTCTCAAATGGAAGAATAACTATTTTTTTTACTGTCACAGGAAATCTATTTTCAAAAAAACCGACAACATTTTTCCGAGCCTTAGAAAATTCATTTTTCATTACAATAGAAGGTGTATGTTGGCTGACTTCTATTTCAAGAAAATATTCTTTTTGATGCAATTCAAGGTGAAGCACTAAAGTATCTTTTTCTTGACAAAAGGCTTCTAATAATTTGCTGCCGCGAAGCAGATTGTCGAGTTCACCTGTTAACCGGTATAGAAAAAAATAGTTTTTATTCATAAGATTTGTAGCCGTGACAAATTGAACTTCACTTTTGTTTATAACTGTGCAAAGATATTCAAACTATTTTATATTAACAATGCCTATGTATCAATATGATAGGACTTTTACGTGGGGACACTATTTATGAACAAGCCCTTAGCAATCTCTAACACTGGCATATTTAACTAACGCGCTTTGAATAATTTGCAAATTATATCAGTCCCAATGGAAAAAATCGTATTATTTACTTGACATTTCGCTTAGCAAGAGCTAATTTAACTAATTACTTTTGATAACTTTATCGGTTAATGGCTTTTTTAAGATTTTATCGTTTTCTAATCACTGTCGCGTTTATTATAATAGGCTATTTTATAGGATGCGACTCACCTTCGAACACAATTGCTGATAGTTATGGTTCCGGAGGTACAACCACTAACAATGTTACTTTGATCGGAACTGTAGTAGATGCAGGCAGCCGTAAAGTTATGGAGAACGCCTTAGTAACTGTAAATTACTTAAACGGTATTATTACCGGTTATTCAGGCTTAGATGGTAAATTTTTTATACAATTCAACATTGAGGCAAGCAAAATTGTTACTATAATCACAACTAAAACAGGGTACAGGCCTGACACGACATATCCTTTCATTGCAATAGGGACAAACTCAATTAGTAATCCAATTGCTCTTTCAGCAATTACTTCAAGCGGACCGCCTTCTGCAATTTATATGTTAAGCCAGTCAGCTACCTCGTTAGGTGTTCAAAATACCGGTTCCCCTGTTACAGGCAGAATTACGTTTCAAGTAGTCGATTCTCTTGGCAATCCTATTGGCTTAAACTATTCGTCCAAGGTTGAATTTAGTTTCGGAGCAAGACCAAACGGCGGAGAGTTTATCAGCCCTGCTTTGGCATACACTGATTCCAATGGACAGGCAACTGTTGCACTAACTTCAGGAATAAAATCAGGAGTGGTACAAATTGCAGCTAAAATAAGTTTAACAAATAATAGGATTATTACATCTCAGCCCACCTCTTTTGTCATTTTTGGCGGTCTGCCCAGCCAAGACCACTTTGGAATTGCTCCGCAATACTTAAATTTCGCCGGATATACGATGTATGGCTTACAGAATACAATCACTGCTTATCTGGGAGATAAGTATGGAAATCCGGTTAGGCCAGGAACTTCCGTTTATTTTACAACCGATGGAGGAATCATTGAAGGATCTGCTCAAACATCTAACCAAGGAATATGCTCTGTCAATCTTATTTCTGCTGAACCTAAGCCTGTACATCCTACCCTCGGTAAAGGTTTTGCATCAATTACCGCATCAACCGCAGATGAAAATTCGCAGACAATTTCCAAATCGATTATCGTTCTTTTTTCAGGTGAAACATCTGTAAATATTACTTCACCAATAGAAGATACTTTTTCTTTTATAGTTGGGGGTTTTCAAATTTTTGATTACGAAGTAAAAGATCAAAACGGAAATCCTCTTGCTCCAGGGACAAACATTTCAGTAAAAGTTGATGGTTCCGTTATGACTTCGGGGCAAACAGCCATAACTATGGGTGATACGTGGAAGAAATCTGACACCAAATTTTCTTTTACTATTAAAGATACTACCAAAACGACACAGCCAATTTCCGTTACAATAACTTCAACAGGACCAAACGGAAACAATTATGCATTTATGAGAGGAACCACCACCACAGATACTCTAAAAAGAAGTGGTAAAACTACTTTGAGCGGCTCCACCAAATAAATTATAAAATAGAAATTTAATAATTTAGCGTAAGCGGTCTGCAAGGCGGCTCATTAGAATTGAACCGGCTACAGCCACATTTAATGATTCAGCTATACCGGAACCCTGTATTGAAATTTTTTTATCAATTAAATTTTCTGCCGAATAGCTTAAGCCGGCTGCTTCATTACCAACAACTAATACAATTTTGTTTTCCAAAATATCGATAGAACGATAATCCTGTCCTTTCATATCTGCGCCAAGAATCAAATAACTTTCGGATTTTAATTTCTTTAATAAAGAATAGTCCTCTTCATCCCTCAGAATATCACATAAAAAATAAACTCCTGCAGTGCTTCTTATCATTTTAGGGCTGTAACTCTCGACAGAATCAGCCGAGAACACAACTTGAGAAAATCCAAACCACCCCGCGCTACGAATCAGGGTGCCGGCATTACCGGGGTCGCTTATAGTATCAAAATATAATATTTTATCCGGAGATATTATATTCTTATTCTCTTTCATTTTGAATACGCCCCCGATCCCTTGAGGAGTTTTGGTATCGGAAAGAGATTCAAATTCTTTTTGAGATATAATAGCCCAAGCTGTTTTTTGGCTGATATACCCTGCAAGTTCATCGTTTTTTTTATTATAACAATCTTCAGTCATCAATATATATTCGCATATATAATCACTCTTGACCGCTTCTCTCAGAACTCTCAGGCCTTCTACAAAGAATTTTTTTTCAATGTCCCTGTATTTTTTTTGCTTCAAAAGGGAATAAAGTTTTAATTCCTGCTTCGTTATCACGCTATTGCTTTAGTTTCAGAATTATGAAAATATTTCAATTAACAAATTTGACATAATTGTTTTATGATCAAATCGGGAGGTTTTTAAAGCGAGATCGCTATCCAAAAGCATATATGCTATTCTTTTTCGTTTCGGAGCAGGAAATTGTTTAGCTAATGCCCTGTAAGAGTCAAGTTTCCATTCAAATATATCTGCAGTTTTAGCAATTTCAGCTGACGGTTTGTTGTCCTTGAGCAATTCGTCTATTCTCGCGATTTTCAAGAACACGTTGTTTAAATAGGCTATCAAAACTAAGGGCGAATCACCGTTTTCTAAAAGGCGAAATACTATTTTGAATGCTTCTTTTGCATTTCGTTTAATTAGTGCATTCTCAATATCCCACATTGCATAGGATTTTGTCTTTACATTTTGGCTAAGTATAATATCCTTGGTAATTTGAGTGTTCTCACCTGCAAAGAGGAGAATCTTATTAATTTGCATTTCCAAGATTGCTCTGTCGTTTCCTGACTGATCAATAAGAATTTGCGCGCCATCATTAGTTATAACTTTCCCTTGCTGAGCAGCATAGCGGGATATCCATTCTTCAAGCCCGCGGTTTTTCAATGCTTTGCTTTCAACATCGCTGCCTAATTTGGAGCATAGTTTTAAGAGTTTTTGATGAGAGGATGCAATTTTCCCATCATAAAGAATGACTAATACGGAGCTTTCAGTTGGCACGTTAACATATTTAGTAATCATCTCGATATCTTTGGCATTTCGTTGTTCACATTCCTTTAGAATGGCAACTTTTTTATCAGAGAAGAAAGGGTATGCAGTTAAAAAAAGCCAAACCTCACCAAAGTCATTTTCCCGATGAAATACACGCCAATCAGCTCCCCTGTCAACGCCGGGAGCAAGATATTCCTCCAATAATTCCAAGTTCTTTTCGCTTTGGTAAATATCTTCACCATACAAAAAATAGACCGGTAACGGATTTTTTTGTTTGAGTAGTTTCTCAATATCCATATATGATAATGGTAAATTATCAATTGTTAATGGTTAATTATAAGAGTATCTGTATTGTTTTCATTAACCATTAACAATTAATCATTAAAAATTATTTCCTGTCTTCAATCTTGATAGATTCAATCTTAACATCTTTCAAAGGTTTATCGCCCGGTTTTGAAGTTGGAACGTGCCCGATTGCTTCTACTACGTCCATACCCTTAACCACCTGACCAAAGATAGTATGTTTGCCGTCAAGCCACGGAGTTGGGGCAAGCGTGATGAAGAATTGGCTTCCGTTGGTATTTGGTCCTGCATTAGCCATCGAGAGAATTCCCGGTTTAGTATGATTTAAGTCCGGTGAAAACTCATCATTGAATTTCTTTCCCCAAATACTCTCTCCCGCCGTTCCGGTTCCTGTAGGGTCCCCTCCCTGGATCATAAATTTATCGATTACCCGGTGAAAAATAATCCCGTTATAATAGTTTTTATTCGCTAATCCGACAAAATTTTCCACTGTTTTCGGAGCTTGTTTTTCGAATAGCTCAATTTCAATAGTTCCCATATTGGTTTTCATAACTGCTATCTTCATAGTGTTCTTTTTCTTTCCTTTAGTTTCTTGTTTTTTTTCTGTTTTTGTTTTTTTCTCTATTGTTGTCTCCTGCGCGTTTAGGTTGGTGAAAGCAACCGCTAACAACAGGCACATTGCCGGCAGAAATATTTTCTTCATTTGTTTATTCCTTATTTTTGGATGATATTTGTATATAATAATGACAAGATAACAATACCGATAACAATTCTATAAATTATAAATGCAAAAGTTGTGTTTTTCTTCAAGAATTTCAGTAAAAAATCAATAGCAATATAACCGCTTATACCCGAAACAACTGTTGCAATAATCATAGCCGTCATTAGGTCGTGATTCATAAACTTGATGCTCTCTTTCAGTTCAAGCAAGCCGCTTGCAAAAACCGCGGGGATACTCAACAAAAACGAAAAACGGGCAGCGGTTTCACGCTTCAACCCGCAAAAAAGTCCGCCTGTTATAGTAGTTCCCGAACGAGATGACCCGGGTATTAATGCCATAGACTGCGCAGCACCGATAAGAATTGCATCCTTAATGGTTATATCTTTCATCTCTTTTTTGAACTTGGCAGTCTTTTCCGCGATAGCAAGAATAACCGCCAACACTATGAGACTTGTCCCGATTACCCATAGGTTCTTGGTTAGAGTTCCTTCAATAATTTTCTTCAAGCCCAACCCTATGACCGCTATGGGAATCGAACCGGAAATAATCAGCCAGCCAAGTTTTGAGTTTTCTGACAGCAGCGAAAATTTTGTTCGTTTACCAATTACCTCCGTGAAAAAAGCGGTCAGTATATTAACTAAGTCCTTATAAAAATAGACTAATATCGATAATAGAGTTCCCAACTGGATAACGGCTATAAATGCGGTCCATTCTTCGGGCTTGCCTGCATCTATCACGTTCAGCATCCTGCCTGTCAATGTTAAATGGGCTGTACTGCTGATTGGTAAAAATTCTGAAATGCCCTGTACTAACCCAAGCAAAATAGCTTCTAAAATGCTCATTAATAATCCTTATAAAGTAATTGAATAGAGAATGCCAAGACGAAGACCGACAAAAAAACCGGTAAATTTCACTCCATCCGGCTGCATCGGTGCCTGCAATTTTTTATTTCCGGAGGAAGGAACGCCAAGATAATTAAAACCAATATCACCGCCAAGATATGCAAAAACAGATTTTGATACCGCTGTAGAGGCATCTATTCTACCTATAATTCCAAATCCGGTAGTTTTATAGTTTGTTTCTGAAGTTATTATATACGGATCTGTTTCACTCACGCTCAAAAAGCGCGGACCGACACCTGCACCAAACCGAAATTTGTATCCTTCACCTTGAATAAAATGATATAGCATAAGATTTGGCTGAAGAAAGCTATATGAAAGTGTGTATTGCCCTGCACCCTGATCAAAATTATAAGAATTGGTTTCGCTTGATAAATCTATTCCTATTTGCATCTTTTCAAATTGGTAATCAGCCTCCCCGCTAAAATAAACAGCAGTTGAAAATACACTTAGCTGATTTGAACGTGCATAATTTACATTAAGGTAGTCACGGAGTCCGGGCATAGAAACCATATTTACTCCCATAGTTGCTTTAATGTCAACCTGAGCCGCAATGCTGCAGCTTAGAAGAGTCATTAAAAACCCGGCTATCAAATGTTCTTTCATTCTGATTCTTGCTCAGGTTTTAACATCAAATTAATATCAATATCACCAAATTTCTTTCGGAACAAGATAATATACGCTACTGCAAATAACGTGTTTAAAACATAAGTAATCGCGTGTGATAGAAACGCGTAGGAAATGCTGATCGTTTCACCGAAAGCATACAATTTTTGAAGTACTGATTTTGTTATCGAGTGATATGAACCCAATCCGCCGGGAGTAGGAATCATAACCCCTATGGCACTTATACTCATAGTTACCCACGCCATTCCAAAATCAATACTTCGCTCGTTTTGCATACCCAGCATATAGAATCCGAGATACGTGTTCAATCCATAATTAATCATTATCAAAACACTGAAGATAATAGTCAGTAAAGTATCTGAAGCGGATTGAAAGCAATGAAAACCGGAAATTAGTTTTTCTAACAATATTTTTATCTTCAACGAAGTTTTCTCTGAAGACCTTGAAAATAATTTTTGAACGAGCCGGACAATTTTTTTTTCTTGCTTCACTAACAAAACAAGAAATATAATTGATGCCACGATAACAATTGCACCCAATATTAGTGTAAATTTGAGCCATACAAATGTATCGTCCAAATTTTTTGCATATATCATTCCACTGATTATAACAGCACTGCCAAACATAATAATATCAAGCACACGCTCAACAACAATAGTGCCTAATATAGATACACGAGATATTTTTTCATACCGTCCAAGAAAAACTGCCCTTGATACTTCTCCCAAACGGGGAATAATATTATTAAATCCATAACCAATCATTATTGATGCAAAGATGTGATGAACAGATATATCCTGTTTTAAAATAGAAAGCAAATATTTCCATCGTATAGCTCTTAGATAATGAGAGAAAGTGGAAAAAGCCGTGTACATAAGCATCCACCAAATCGAGACCCTGCTTAGTGACGCGAGAAAGTCTTTCATTGAAATACCGCGAAAAGCAATGTAAAGAAATGCAAATCCTAGCCCGAATGAAAAAACTAACCCGAATATTTCTCTCAGGTTAACTGTATTCTTACCTAAGGTCAACAACTTTCACACTTTCTTTAGGGGTATAGCTGAATAAAACATCCGATATTTCTTTGTTAATCTTAGTTTGAGAAAGCCTAACATCCATTGAACTGCCTGATGCATTCTGAATTTGAATCCCCGTTAGTGATTTATTTGCATCACAAGTTAGTTTCGCGCTTTTAATTGACGGGTTCTTTTCATTTGGAACAAGAGTAAGGCTATATCCTTTATCTGTCTTTTCAAGTGTAAATTTACTAATCGCGGGATACTTTTCAATTAAATCAGGGAGAGATAATAATGATGCTTCCTTGCCGGTAAATTTCGAGATAATAACTTTATTCTCTTTTTTATTAATATTCCAAACTGAAACACCATCAGATATTATTGTAATATTCGGCAATTCAATCCGAATTTTTTTGTCTTTCTTATAATATAGCTTTCCCGCGCTCCCCGTCATAATATTTCCCGACTGAATAAAAGAAGTCTGCAATGTTTTATAACCGCGGAATGTGGATTGCAATTCTTTCACAAAAGATTCGGTTGTTTGTGCTGCAATACTTGCCGATGCAAGTATTAAAAGCACTGCCAAAATAAAAGATTTCATAATACGTCTATTCATAAGTTACAATATCGACCTTAATTTAGTTTCCAATTCTTCTTTGTTCTTAATTTTAACTTCACGTGCTTTACTGCCATCATTAGGTCCCACGATATCGTATTGTTCCAGTTGATCTACGATTCTGGCAGCGCGTGCATAGCCCAGCTTCAATCTTCGCTGCAACAATGATACCGAACCTTGCTGATTTTGAACAATGATTTTGGCGGCATCTTCAAATAACGCGTCAAGGTCATCGCCAAAGTTTTTCCCTTCACCGGTCTTTTTATCTCTTAAAGAAGGCAGGAAATACGGTTTAGAAAATCCTGCTTGTTTTCCTATATATTGAGTAAGTTTTTCAACCTCCGCGACACTGATAAACGCGTTTTGCAGTCTGATGGGCTTTGGTGTCCCGGGAGGAAGATACAACATATCTCCGCGTCCTAAAAGCTGCTCCGCGCCGTTCATATCAAGGATGGTTCTTGAATCAACTTTAGTGGCAACTTGATAAGCGATACGCGCGTTAAAATTAGCTTTAATCATACCCGTGATAACATCTACAGATGGTCTTTGAGTTGCAACTATCAGGTGTATTCCTACGGCTCTGGCAAGTTGCGCGATACGCGCGATTGGTTCTTCAACTTCCTTGCCTGATGTCATCATTAAATCTGCCAATTCATCAATAACCACGACAATATATGGCAGATAGTGATGTTTAATATCTTTTGATACTTTCATCTTCTCCGCGGAATTTGAAATCTTTTTATTATACTCTATAATTCCCTTCACACCTGCATTTGCAAGCATATCATATCGCATATCCATTTCAATTTCAAGAGATTTAAGGAGAATTTTTGCGCTCCCTGCATCCGTTACAATGTCTTGTTTGAGATCAGGACAAACTGCTAAATAGTGATACCGAAGTTTTTGATAGAACGAAAGTTCTATCTTTTTTGGATCAATAATAGCAAACTTAACTTCCGATGGTTTTTTTGTAAGGAGCAAACTCGTGATAATCATATTGATGCCTACGCTTTTTCCTGAACCTGTGGATCCGGCAACCAGCAAGTGAGGAATTTTCGCGAGATCGCCTATATATACATTTCCAATGATTGTTTTACCAAGACCTAATGGAAGTTCCGCGACTGTTCCGTTTATTTGCACTTTTCCCGTAGCTTCCTGCAATTCTTCCACGTATTTCATAATAGAATATGCAGAAACAACTTGAGCTTTTGCATTTGGAATTTCAACTCCAATTGCACTCTTTCCCGGGATAGGAGCAATTATTCTAATTCCCCGCGCTGCCAAAGCCATTGCAATATCATTTTCTAAACTAACGATTTTGCTAATTTTAACTCCAGGGGAAGGAGTTATTTCATACATTGTAACCACAGGTCCCGGAAATACTTCTATATTTTCAATTGCAATATCAAACAATCGAAGTTTTTCCTGCAATTGACGCGCATTTAGCTTTAATTCCTTGTCATTTATTTCAATATCTTCTTCAACCACTTTTTCAAGAACTTCATCTATGGCGGGAATTTCATAATCAATTTGTTCGTCCCAAGGATCAGGTAAATGAGAATCATCTTGTAATTCTAAATCACTCAATCCACCGGCATCATCCGAAGCTGGTTGTTCATTATCTTCTTGCAAAGCAGATATATTTTTTTTACTCAAAACTAGAGCAGCTTTTTCATTTCGGCTATTTTCAACTCTGTTAATTTTAATCAGAGCCTCTTTTTCTTGAGCTGTCAAAACCGGCTCGACTGCCTTAATATCAATTTCACCCGCGACAACTTTTTCTTTTTTGGGTTTTACTATTTTGGTTTCCGAAATAGGCTTTTGAGATGTACCGGGTTCATCCTCTGTTTCATCTATTCGCTCGGTTCCTGTCACTAAATGCCAAATTCTTAAAAGAATAGATTCCCCGCTTGTTTTACCTTTCTCTACAATTTTCTCAACCTTAAAATCAAAAGCAAAAACAAAAAGTATTATTAACAGTGCAAATAAAATTATTGGTGCACCAATTCCACCCATTGACGAGTATAGTGATGTCCCTATTAATCTGCCAACAGAACCGCTTAAATATAGAACCGGAGTATTTTCTAAACTCGCGAATATTTTAAGCAGCACGCCAATTAGTGCAGAGTTAATAACCGCGAAAAAAACAAGGAAAAGGGAGATATTCAGTTTTTTCTTAAGATCGATTTCTTTAAAAAATCCATACCCCCACATCAGCATTAAAAGAGGAAAAATAATTGAAAAATATCCAAACGTGTTATATATTAAGTACGAAGCGATATTTGCCCCCAGCGGACCTAAATAATTAGCTGCTTGTTTTGAGGTTATTGTCTCCGAATCAGACTTACTAACGCTATCAATGGCGGGAGTTCCGGTTGAATGAAGATAAAGAAAAATTTCATCATTTTGCGGGTGATAAGATATGATGCTCAGTAAAGATATTATGCCAAGAATAATGAGTATAAACCCATATATCTTCCGTTTCTTTTCAATCGTCAACTCAAAATTATTGCTTACGCTTTTTTCTTTCGTATCGGCTGAGTCATCAGCTTTATTTTTTCGCTTTGGCATAAATGTCAACTGTTAATGGTTAAAATAGGCAATAGTAATTAACGATTGATAATTAACCATTAAGCATTTAGGGCTTGTTAAGAAATAACTTTTACATCTTCTAAAGATAACCTTAGCGATCTTCGCGTCTTCGCGTGAGAAATTGTTAAGGTTCTTTATGAACGAACCCTTACAATTAAGCATTAATAAACGGCAGTTTAACAATTTTTGCAGGATACTCTTTCCCGCGAATAATAAAATTTAAAGGTTCGCCTGCCTGCAAAAGTGCCATATCAATATAGGCTAAAGCAATTGGCTTATCCAAGACAGGGCTTAAACAGCCACTGGTGACAGATCCAGCTTTAATACCAACGGAAGTTAGTTCGTAGCCGTGACGAGGTATCATCCTTTCTTCCATTGTTAAAGGAGTGAGCTTTCTTATTAATCCTTTTTCTTTAATAGTGAGCAACGCCTCTTTTCCTATAAAACCGGTTTTATTCAAACGGGTGATCCACCCAAGCCCTGCTTCGAGAGGATTGGTTGTTGCATCAATTTCGCTGCCATATAAACAAAATCCCATTTCAAGACGCAACGTATCGCGGGCACCTAATCCAATTGGAGTAATACCATATTCAGCACCAATCTCAAAAATAGTCTTCCACAAATCAAGCGCAAAACTTTCATCGGACACAAAATATAGCTCGTAACCAAGTTCACCCGTGTAACCTGTTCGCGAGACAATAAAATCGACACCGGATTTACGCGAAGTAGTAAAATGATAATACTCTAAATTAATAGTCGTATCAAAATATTTTTCTACCACCTTTTGCGAGTAGGGTCCTTGAATTGCCATCAAAGAATAGTCATCGCTTCTATTAATTAATTCAATACCATCAGAATTATTCTTCTGCATCCAATCAAAGTCTTTGGAGATATTGGAAGCATTAATAACAAGAAGATACTCTTCCGAAGAAATACAATACACCAATAAATCATCCACCATCCCGCCGTCTTCATAGCACATAGCCGAGTATTGAACACGTCCCGGAAACAGTTTTGACGCATCATTAACAGTAATTTTTTGAATGAATGAAAGCGCGTTTGCACCTTTTACAAAAACCTGTCCCATATGACTGACATCGAAAACACCAACTGAGGAACGGACTGCTTTATGCTCAGCGATAATAGAAGAATATTGAATAGGCATTTCATATCCCGCGAATTCAACAATCTTCGCGTTTAAAGATTTATGTGCCTGATAAAATTTTGTTTGTTTCACTCTCACAACCTTGTTTTTTTTGATAGTTAATTCGCCAATTTTATGCATTAACAATTGATAATTATTTTTTTTCCATTTTCTTCCAGTCGCTCAAAAACTTTTCCAGTCCAATATCAGTGAGCGGATGGTTGAATAATTTATCAATAACACTAAAAGGCATTGTGCAAACATCAGCCCCAATTAAACAGGCATCAACAAAGTGCAACGGATGACGAATACTGGCGACCAATACTTCTGTTTGGTAATCGTAGTTTCGGTAAATTTGGACAATTTGGGAAATTAGTTCCATTCCATTTGCACTAATATCATCTAAACGCCCTACAAAGGGACTAATATAAGTTGCACCGGCTTTTGCTGCAAGAACTGCCTGTGATGCTGAAAAGCATAATGTAACATTAGTTTTTATACCTTCTTCTGATAAGGTTTTAACGGCTTTTAAACCTTCACGAATAAGAGGAACTTTTACTACAATATTTTTGTGGATTTTAGCAAGTTCTCTTCCTTCTTTCAGGATACCTTCATATTCCGTAGAAATAACTTCCGCGCTTATAGGTCCATCAACAAGTTTAATAATCTCATCAAGCATTTGTCTAAAATCCATTCCTTCTCTTGAAACAAGTGAAGGATTAGTGGTTACGCCGTCAAGCAGCCCAAGGTCCGCGGCTTCTTTGATTTCATTCAAATTCGCGGTATCGATAAAAATTTTCACATTAACCTCTCAGGTTTAGTATATTAATTAACCATTAACAATTATGCATTAACCATTATTTAAGCATATCTTCGGTGATATCATCACCTGTCTTTTTTAATAAAAATTTGAACTGATCATTTGCAAGTGCTTCATCTTGCTGCAAGGTAATGAACAGTCGATATTTAAGCTGCCATTTTACCAATTTGCTGATAAAATAATTATTCAGTATAGCCGCTACTTCAGGACGGCACTGTAAAATAATACGTCTATTTCTGCCTTCAAGACTATAACGCTTTATCCACTCTTCAATATCATATATTGTATGAGATTTTTTGATAAGCAGTCCGGTGCCATTGCAGGATAGACAAACTTCAGTTAAAGCCTGCATAATATTTTGCCTAATTCTTTGACGGGTGATTTCCACCAAGCCAAAATCAGACATAGGCAGAACAGAAACCTTTGCCCTGTCTTTTCTAAATTCTTTCTTCAATTCATCAAAAACTTTTTTCCTGTTACGCTCATCTTCCAGATCAATAAAGTCAATGACAATTAAACCGCCAATATCACGAAGGCGCAGTTGAAGCGCAATTTCACGCGCAGCCTCAATATCTGTTTTTAGTGAATTAAGTTCCTGCTCTTTATTAGCAGCATATTTTCCACTGTTTACATCAATAACAACCATCGCTTCAGTATGTTCAATTATCAGATACCCGCCGCTTTTCATAAGAACTTTACGGGCAAACAGACTTCTTATCTTTTCTTCAATATGGAATGCTTCAAAAATAGGTTTGCTCGAACGAAAAAGTTCCACACGTTCAATCCACTCGTGATGGACACCCGATAGGTAATCACCTACTTGTTTATATAACTTTTTTGAGTCAATGTGAATACGGGAAACATCGGAATCAAACAAATCTCGAATAACACTGATTGTAGTTGATAAATCCTGATGAACAAGTTTTGGAGGTTCTTCACTTTTCGCCATCTCGACCAAGGCTTCCCACTGCTTCTTCAAAAACTTAAGATCTTCGGAAAGTAATTCTTCCGGTTGGTTTTTGGCAACCGTGCGAATAATCAATCCGCAATCTTTTGGGAGGATTGATCTGGCTATAGAGCGAAGACGCTTCCGTTCCTTGTATTCTTGTATCTTTTTAGATACACCAATTTTATTATCAAAAGGAAGCAATACACAAAACCTGCCCGGAATCGAAATAGCTGAAGTAACACGCACGCCTTTATTACTGACCGGTTCTTTCGTGATCTGAATAAGGATATGCTGCCCTTTTTGCAGCTTAGGTACACCGTTAATCAACTCAACAATATTACCTCTTAGCGATTCCGGCAGCGTAGGTCCGGAATTTAAATTAGTAGTTTCGTGAGCATCATCTTCATCATCTTCGTCCAGAATAGACTGTAGGTCTTTTGTTCTTTGACCAATATCAGAAAAATGAAGAAATGCATCGTGCTTCATTCCGATATCAATAAACGCCGCCTTGATACCGGGAATTACACGCGCAACTTTACCAAGATATATATCCCCTACAGTTCGACGGTTTTCAGGATAATCAACGAAGAAATCCGCTAAATTACCATCTTCGGTTATCGCTACTCGTGTCTGATCTGTAGACGAATTTATTATAATCTCTTTTGCCATAATATTTCAAACTCTTTGTTTTCTGCAATTTTACTTGCAAATTATGGTTCTCCGTAAAGAGGAATAAATCCTCTTTTGTATTATCAATTCGGCGGAGAACCGGTTTCATAAGTAATTTTGAGGTTGTCCAATACAAAACAAAAACAACACTCAGCAGAACAGAGAGAGAAGAATCAATCATAATATCTTTCGATTAATTTCATTAAAAATAGCGTTATTCTTTCTCGCTATTCTGTTCTAATTTGAGGACTTCTTTTCTACTGAGACTCATCTTACCATTTTCAATCTTCAGTAGTTTCACTCGCACCAAGTCTCCTTCTTTGAAGACATCGGTGACTTTATTAACGCGCTTAAAATCTATTTCTGATACGTGTAGCAATCCCGATTTACCCGGGGCAATCTCAACTAACGCACCAAATTCTAATAGTTTAACAACCTCACCATCGTAAATACGTCCGACTTCCAAAGGAGTGGTCATTCTGGAAATATATTCTTGACAGCGAGTTGCACTTTCAAGATCAGGGGATGATATTTGCACCATACCATTATCTTGAATAGCAATTTCGACACCATAAGTTCTTTGGATTTTTTGAATGGTTTTTCCGCCAGAACCAATCAAGCCGCCAATTTGCTCAGGCTCAATCATTAATATTAACATTCTTGGGGCATATTTTGACATATCGGAACGAGGTTCACTGATTGCTTCTTTCATTTTTCCAAGAATGTGCATTCTGCCTGCTTTAGCCTGTATAAGTGCCTTTTCCATAATTTCAAATGAAATTCCGCGGATTTTAATGTCCATTTGTAAACCGGTAATGCCTGCATCTGTACCTGCCACTTTAAAATCCATATCACCTAAGTGATCTTCGTTCCCAAGAATATCCGTGAGAACAGCAAAACTCGAGCCTTCTTTTATTAATCCCATTGCAATTCCTGCAACCGGACGTTTAATAGGAACACCGCCATCCATTAACGCCAAAGTACCGGCACAAACTGTAGCCATTGAAGATGAACCATTCGATTCAAGAATATCACTTATTAAACGTAATGCATAAGGGAAATCTTCTTCGGATGGAAGAACTTGTTTTAATGAACGTTCAGCCAAATTACCGTGTCCTATTTCGCGTCTTCCGACACCAGTCATTCTTCCAACTTCACCAACACTGTACGGAGGGAAATTGTAATGAAGTATGAACCGCTTCGTATATTCTTCAAGCAAACCATCAATAAGCTGTTCATCATTTTTCGAACCCAATGTAAGGTTAGATAAACTTTGTGTCTCTCCTCTCGTGAAAAGGGCTGAACCGTGGGTGCGAGTTAATAAACCAAGTTCAATACTGATTGGGCGCACTTCTGTTGTATTCCTGCCGTCAAGACGAATGCCAACTTCTAGAATACGTTTCCGCATCAAATCCTTCTCAAGATCGTGCATTATCTCATCAATAACTTTTTCCTGATCAGGATATTGTTCTAATAAAGAAGCTTTAACCGATGTTGTAAGCTCTTTGTTTTGGGTGCTTCTTTCTTCTTTAGAAAGAATACTTCCAACTATCGCGGTAAATTTTTCCAAAGCAATTGCATAAACGTCATCTTTTAATCCTTCAGGCAATTCTTTAGAAAGCACTAACCGTTTTTCTTTACCGCTCTCAGTACGAAGTTCGTTTTGGAAAGCAACAAGTTTTTTTATTTCCAAATGTGCAAATTTTATTGCTTCAAGAAGCACATCTTCAGCTAACTCTTTTGCTTCGCCTTCCACCATCATAATTGAATCATCTGTACCCGCGACAATTAACTCGATATCACTAGCCGCGACTTGTTTATGTGTAGGATTAATAACCCAATTTCCGTCAATTCGCCCAACTCTAACTTCAGCGATAGGACCTAAAAACGGAATATCAGATAAGTGTAACGCGCAGGATGCGCCCAATGCTGCCAGCACATCAGCATCATTCTCCCCATCAAAGGAAAGCACAGTTGCTATAATCTGTGTCTCATTTTTATAGGCATCATCAAACAGCGGACGAATTGGACGATCAATGAGCCGGGAGCTTAATACTTCCTTTTCAGTTGGTTTGCCTTCACGCTTGAAAAATCCGCCGGGGAATTTACCTGCCGCTGAAGCTCGTTCTCTATATTCAACCTGCAAAGGGAAGAAATCAATATCTACCTTTGGTTCGGGAGCAGCAACAGCAGTGACCAGCACCATTGTTTCACCATACGTTACCATTACAGCACCATTGGCTTGTTTCGCAAATTTTCCAACCTCTACGGATAATTTTCTGCCGCCGAATTCGATTTCTTTCTTCACTACCATTCTACTTACCTAATTTCCTTCTACTTACTATTTTCTAATGTTTAATTCTTTAATGACTGCACGATATCTGCTAATATCTGTTTTAGTCAAATACTCAAGCAATCTTCTTCTTTTACCAACCATCATCAATAACCCGCGGCGTGAGTGATGATCTTTTTTGTGAACAGAAAAATGTTCGGTCAAATCGTTGATTCTCTTTGTTAATATAGCAATTTGAACCTCAGTGGTGCCTGAATCTTTGTCGTTCTTTCCGAACTTCTTAACTATTTCTAACTTTTCCTCGTTAGTCATTTTGGATATCTCCGTTTTTATTATTCAATATTGCTTCAGAATTTACCAAAGCAAATTAGTTAACCTGTAAATATACTAAAGGATTCTCAATTTTCCGTAAAATAAATTGAGCTGTTTCTACATCATTTTTAATTTGTGCTGCCAATGCTTCAATTCCGTTAAATTTTTGTTCATTCCTGATGATTTCCGCGAGAAATACCGTAACTTTTTTTCCGTAAATATCCTGTGAAAAATCAAAAAGATGAACTTCTCTGAATACCTCATTTTTATTGTCAAAAGTTGGACGAATGCCAATATTCATAACACCTTGGCATAGCACACCGTCAATCTCCATAAAAACCGCGTAAACACCATTTTTAGGCATTTGTTTAACGGGATTGCTTAGCTCAATATTAGCAGTCGGGAATCCGATTTTTCGCCCCCTCTGCAATCCGCTAACAACTTTTCCGGTAAATGAATAGAACCGACCTAAAAACTTTGCTGCTTTTTTAATATTTCCTGCTTCCATCATTTGCCTGATGGCAGAACTGCCGATTTTTTCGTCATCTATAGCAACAGCTTCAATTTTATCCATCTGCACTGAAAACTGTCGTGCAAATTTTCTGACCGTTTCTTCATCACCATCTCTCCCTTTTCCAAATCTATGATCATATCCAACGGCTATTTCGCAAAACCCAATTCTTTTCATCAAATATTCACTTAAAAAATATTCTGATGACATTTGGGAAAGCTCTTCATTAAATTCCGGTACGAGAAAAACATCAATTCCAAGATTCTTTAATATTTCAGTTTTTTCTTCAAATGATGTCAATAATTTTACATCGGACCAGGGATATAAAAATATCCGCGGGTGAGGTTCAAACGAAATGACCGTAACTTCTAAATTCTTTTCCTCCGCCTTTTGTTTCATTACACGAAAAATTTCCCTGTGGCCCAAATGCACCCCGTCAAAAGTGCCGACAGTAATTATTCTATTCTTTTTATAACCAAGATGCTCTATGTTACGAATTATTTCCATTAACTATACCGACAATAAACCTAATTATGCGAAATTGCTATGTTATTGGACATATTCTTAAAATCTTCTGGAACAATAGCATCATCAACCGAAAAAGTACCTATCTTTGTCCTCCGCAGCTCTGTAAGATAAGCTCCACAGCCTAATTTTTCGCCAAAATCGTTAGCAAGACTTCTGATATATACCCCTTTTGAACATCGCACTTTAAAGGAAATTAAAGGGAAATTAATTTCTGTAATATCAAATGAATGAATCGTAATTTGGCGGGGTTCTCGATGTACTACTTTTCCTTTTCGGGCAAGTTCATAGAGTTTTTTACCTTTAAAATTAACAGCTGAATACATTGGGGCAGTCTGTAATTGTTCACCGCAAAAAGAAATGGACGTATCAAGCACCATTGATTCTGTAATATGTTCAAAACTTCTCAATTCAATAACAGGAGTTTCGGCATCCATCGAAGCTGTCCGCTCTCCCAACCGAAATGAGCCGGTATATTCTTTCGACAAATCTTGATAGGAAGAAATTTCTTTCGTTTTTTTTCCGGAACACACGATTAACAAGCCGGTCGCGAGCGGATCGAGAGTTCCCGCGTGTCCTGCTTTTATAATTGGAGTGTTTTTCCGTAAATAGTAAATAACTTTAAATGAACTCCACCCTAACGGCTTATCAACTAATAAAGAGCCGCCTGAAGGTTCAAAAAGACTTCCGGGATCAGGGCTGTTCTTTGTTATCATCCTTGTGAATTTTTTTGATCAAAATGTCAATTTTTTCTACATAATCCAAAGTATCATCAACAAAAAATCGTAAATCAGGAACAAACCTGAGCGAAATTTTACTTGCTAATTCACTTCTAATCATCGGGATAGAGGCATTCAATTTTTGGAGCGTTGCATCGCGTTTTTCTTTTTCAAAAACAGAAACATAAATCGTTGCAATCTTCAAGTCAGGCGATACCTTAACATTCGTAATCGTAATAAATCCAAGTAAGGGATCATTCAGGCGGAATAATATTATTCCGCTAATTTCCTCTTTAATTAAACTTTCAACTTTTTTTATTCTATAGGACATTTGTAAATGATAATGGTTAATGGTTAATTATCAATGATTAATGGCTGCTTATTAATTAACCATTAACAATAAAAAAATTACTCTAATTTTTTCCTGGTTTCGATTAAACGATATGCTTCAAGTGTATCACCAATTTTAATATCATTGCAGTTGTGTATAGAAAGTCCGCATTCATAACCGCTGTCAACTTCTCTCACATCATCTTTAAAACGTTTCAATGAAGTCAAGTCTCCTTCAAAAACAACTATGCCATCTCTAATAAGTCGAATCTTATTGTTACGAATCAATTTGCCGTCTTGGACATAACAGCCCGCGACTGTGCCTATTTTTGGCACCTTGAATGTTTCGCGAACAGAAACAGTTGCAGTAACTTCCTCGCTTATTATCGGAGAGAGCAAACCTTCTAATGCAGCTTTCACTTCCGCGATAGCATTGTAAATAATATTATAAATTCTAATATCAACTTGGTTTACTTCTGCAAGTTTACGCGCGTTCACGTGGGGACGCACGTGGAAACCGATAATGATAGCATTAGAAGCATCTGCAAGCAGCACATCACTTTCGGATATAGCACCAACACCGCGATGAATTACCCTGACAATAACTTCTTCATTAGAAAGTTTCATAAATGCATCCGCGAGTGCTTCGACAGAGCCATCCACATCACCCTTGACGATAATGGGCAGTTCTTTTACGCCGCCAATACTAATTTGACGCGATATTTCATCCAGCGTCAAGTGATGAACCTGACGGTTATCTTGCTCGCGTTTTAATATCTGGCGTTTTTGAGCAATCGCGCGTGCATCGCGTTCACTTTTCATAACAATGAAAACATCACCAGCCTGCGGAGCACCTTCAAACCCGAGAACTGAAACCGGTGTAGATGGTCCCGCTGAATCAACACGGTTATTGCGTTCATCAAACATAGCTCGAACTTTGCCAAAATATATACCTGCTATAAATGGATCACCCACTCTCAAGACACCTTTTTGTACCAATACAGTGGCTGTGATTCCGCGTCCTTTATCCAATTCAGATTCAATAATCGCACCGCGTGCTTCTCTATCGGGATTAGCACGTAATTCCAGCATATCCGCTTCAAGAAGAATCTTCTCTAACAAAACATCAACATTTTTTCCTGTCTTCGCGGAAAGTTCAACGCATTGATATCTTCCGCCCCAGTCTTCAACCAAGATATTGCGATCACCCAGCTGCTGTTTAATTCGCTGGACATTTGCTTCAGGACGATCCACTTTGTTGATCGCGACAATGATAGGGACATTCGCCGCCTGCGCGTGGTTAATAGCTTCAATTGTTTGAGGCATAACTGCATCATCGGCAGCCACAACCAGAACAACAATATCAGTAACCTGCGCACCGCGTGCACGCATAGCAGTAAAAGCTTCGTGACCCGGCGTATCTAAAAATGCTATATCTTTTCCGTTCGGAAGAGTAACTCGATATGCACCGATATGCTGTGTAATGCCGCCCGCTTCACCTGCAACAACAGTTGCTCTGCGGATAAAATCTAATAGTGATGTTTTACCGTGATCAACGTGCCCCATAATCGTCACAACCGGCGGTCTAACTTTTAGATTTTCTTTTAAATCCGCGTAATCTTCAATAGAATCTTCAGCATATTCTTTCGCTATTTCAATCTCGAAACCAAATTCATCGGCAACAAGAGTGATTGTTTCAACATCCAATCTCTGATTAATAGAAACCATAAGCCCTAGACTCATACACTTTGAAATCACATCAGAAACAGGAACCTCCATCAGGTTAGCCAGTTCACTTACTGCAATAAATTCTGGTACACGGATTTTTTTATCATCAATTTTCTTTATTTCTTCCAAGCGTTGAACTTCTTCAAGACGCTCTTTCTTCTTTTTCTTCCGCTCTTTAGCACGCGCGCTTGTAGTGGGAGATTCATCCATCTGAAGAATTGTCGCCTTTATATTCTCATCAACCTCTTTCTGATCAATTTCAAATTTCTTAATTTTAGGTTTTTTCTTAACTACTAAAAGTTCTTCAGCACTCGGTGCAGCAACTTTTTTCTTAATCTTGGTTTTCTTTTTCTTCTTCTTTTTCTTATCCGCGTCACTCTCCGTCTCTGAGGATAGTTTTGCAGGGTCCTCAACTATTGGAACAATAACATTTTCGGCAGGTTTTGCAGATTCTTTCTTTTTATCGTTTATGTTGCCAAGAATTGTCAATCCCATTTTCTTTTTAGGTGAAAGACCTGTTTTTGTGGTTTTATACTCCGGTTCGACTGTCTTTTGCGAAATAGGAACAATTTTTACGGGTGCAGCAGGTTCAGTAACAGCAGGCTTCAATTCCATTTTATTAAGCTCAACAGAAACATTACTATCCGGTTTGGCTTGAACTCGCGGCAGGACTTCAACAGCAGCTTCCAAAATAGGAACTGTTTCAACATCTTCTTCAGATGGTGCTTGAATAATTGTATTTTGTCCGGCAACATCCTGAATATTAATATCTTCAGCTGTTTGCTCAGAAAAAACTTCAGCTTGTTCAGCAATTTTAACAGGTTCTGATTTGCCCGCCTCTTGTTTATCTCCTTTACCTCGTCTATCTTCCTTTGAGGCTTTTTCCTCTTTGGGAGGGCGGTTAGAACTGACAATTGTCTTATACTCCTCAACCTTTGCAAGATGCTTTTTTGCGCCTTCAATTTGTTTTTTGTAGTGCATTTCTATATCATTCATCATCGCGGGGGTAACGGGACTATTGAGGGACTTCATTCCGTGTCCCTTTTTATCGAGGAATGCAATTATTTCTTCTGACGGCACATTTATGGACGCCGCGAGACCGGCAATCCGTAATTTTTTTTCTTTTGCTTCAAGCATATATAATTCTATGTTCCTAAATCTCTTTTATTAATGGTTAATTGTCTAATTAACCATTATTCTTTAATCTTCGTCAAATTCACTTTGAATGATCGAAATAATTCTATCAACTTCTTCTTCATTCAATTCTTCGATTTCCATAAGTTTAACTTTTCCTGCCCGCAAAACTTCCAATGCAGAATCAAACCTGTTTTTGATCAATATTTCGTAAACCTCGGTGCCAAGTTCTTTCTTCAAGTCGATTAGTTCAATATCATCCTCATACTCTTCCAAAGGTTTTTCCTCACGGATAACATCAATTTCATAACCGGTTAACCTGATAGCAAGATTAATATTCACACCTCCGCGTCCAATAATTCTTTCTACCTGATCGGAATCGGCATATATTGTCGCTTTTTTTGCTTTCGTATCAACTTCAATTTTCTTTACTTTTCCTGGAGAAAGTGCCCTTGTAATAAATACTTTAATATCATCAGAATAAGGAATCACATCAATATTCTCATTGCAAAGCTCGCGGACTATTGAAGTAATTCTCACGCCTTTCATACCAATGCACGCACCGACAGGGTCTATTCGCTTGTCTTGTGACGAAACGGCAATTTTCGCGCGTTCACCGGGTTTACGAACTATTCCTTTAATTTCAATAAGACCGTCATAAATTTCAGGCACTTCAATCTCAAATAACTTTTTCAACAGCAGATTACTTGTTCGCGAGATGATAATCTCAGGGCCTTTTGGACCCTTAACCACTTCTTTCACTATAACCCGCATAATATCTTTTTTCTTTGGTTTTTCGGAAGGAATTTGCTCTTCACGCGGCAGTACCAACTGGTTCTTATTATGGTTTATAAGAATGTTATGTTTATTAACTTGATATACATCGCCGATGAGAAGCTCGCCCTCCATCTCTTTGTACTCGTTAAAAATAATTTCTTTTTCTAATTCGCGAATACGTTGATTCAGACTTTGCTTGGCGAAAGTTATTAATCGTCTTCCAAAAGAAAGCAGTTTTAATTTTTCAATGAAATCATCACCAACCTCAAGTTCATCTTTGTTTCCTCGCTCGGTAACCTCGGCAATACTGATTTGTAAATTCGGGTCAGTTACTAATTCAACAATTTCGCGATATAAAAATATTTCTATTTCGCCTTTATCGGTATTAAATAAAACCTTGAAATTTGCATCTTCACTATATCGTTTTTTTACTAAAATTCCGAATATTTCTTCTATTATTCCTGCAAGGTGATCTCTATCTATTCCTTTTTCACGAACCATTTGCGCGAATGATTCAATTAACTCGACACTCATTTTTTCTCCGGCTTAAAACCTAACTAATACTTTTGCTGATATTATAGAATCAAGAGTTAAACTTAATTCATCTTCTTTACCAACCTGAAAAACAGGCATATTGTTTTCGATTCGTAATAACTTCGCTTTCACGCGAATTGTATTTTCTGTTTCATTTTTATATTCCAATTCAAAGGTTCTCTCCGTATGTTTATAGTATTGATCAAGGAAAACTAAATCTCTTTCAGTACCCGGTGAAGATACATCCAGACGAAAATTTTGCAGCTCGATCTCTTTTTCTTCTAACCGCGCACCGATTTTCCTGCTCAAATCTGCGCAATCATCTAAGGACAATAGTCCTTTTTTATCGACAAAAATCTCAAATATTACTTGAGGTTTTTGACCGCGAACCTTAAATTCTATGAGAAGAAAGCCGTTTTCATCTATGATTTCCTTGCAAATACTAAGTATTTTAGCTTCAACTTCTTTAATTGACATTACCATCTAAATCTGATTAAATAAAAATCGCCCTTTAAAGGGCGGAATCAAAGCCTAAAATTAATACAAATTATACCCAATTCCAAATTTTTATTAATGGCTAAAACTAAACTGTCTTGAACTTAGATAGTAATATGCAGCTCAACCGTCAGAAGTCAGCATAGAATAGTACCCGAAGTAATTTGAGGGAAGGACTGAAATAAAGTAGTCAATAATTCAAGTAAACTCGAGAGCATAGTGAAGAAAGCAGAAAATTCCTTTTACCATTTTTAGTAACTGTTTAGGTCAAAAAACGAGTATATTTTGTTTCCCGTTAGAGCCTCTCCCGTTTCGCGGGAGAATTTATGTTTGTAGAAACCGCCCAAAACCAGGATCGCGATTTCCCGTACGGGAATAAATGTTGTGCGCCCGGCAGGTGCATTATCTATAAGGGTGCAAGTCCCGAACACGCGAGACATTAAGGTATAAATTAGAAATAACTTATACCAGATAAGGAGTGAAAGAATAATTCCATTTTGGCAAGAATTCAGCAAATACAACGGGTGAGTTTTCAAGAAATTGATTTGATGCTTTTTTGCCGGTAGTATATAATTTCTCGTTAATGTTTACTTGTACGGAAAAACCATTTTTTGTTGTTGTCTTTTCTGCAAGTTCTTTGACTATAGTTAAACTGTCGAATACTGCACCTTTCCATGATCTTGAAATATGACAGAATGCTTTGTGTTCTATTGGATTCCACTTTGAACAATATGCAGGATAATGTGCTACAACTATTTCA
>CAIYTF010000139.1 GCA_903929035.1 uncultured Ignavibacteriales bacterium | reverse complement strand
TGAAAGCTTGGCTCATAATCTTTACAGGGGATGTTTGCTCGGAGTGTCGCGAAATTGTTTTGTGATTTGGCGTTAAGAAATAACCTTATACATCTTCTTAAAGATAACCTTCGCGGTCTTCGCGTGAGAGAGTGTTAAGGTTATTTATGAACGAGCCCTTAGTAGTTTTTCACCTAAATAGTTATATTGATTTTTAATTATATTTTAATTCTCTATGAATTATATTGAAGGATGATTATGGATTCTTATGAAATAATAAATTTTATCGCGACATCACCTAAAAAAACTCCTGTAAAAGTATATTTGAGCGGGTCACTAAGCGGGTTATCATTCGATAATCTTGAATTTATCGGGAACGAAAGTTTTGGCATCGTGTTTGGCGAGTCATCGGATTTCGATAAATTTTACGCGGCAAACAAAGACAAAATTACCGGCTGCCGGTTGGAAAATGATAGAAGAAATTCCGCGGTTCCATTGCTTGATTTAACAAAAGTGAATGCAAGAATTGAACCGGGTGCAATCATCCGAGATAAGTCTGAAATCGGAAACAATTGTGTTATTATGATGGGCGCGGTTATTAATATCGGTGCTGTCATTGGCGACAGAACAATGATTGATATGAACACGGTAATTGGCGGACGGGCAATCATCGGGAAAGACTGCCATATTGGCGCGGGCTCAGTTATTGCAGGCGTGATTGAACCGCCAAATGCTAATCCCGTGATTATCGGCGATAATGTAGTGATGGGTGCTAACGCGGTTGTTTTGGAAGGAGTAAAGATTGGCTCCGGTTGTGTTGTTGCCGCCGGTTGTGTCGTTATAGCCGATGTACCGGAAAATTCCGTGATTGCCGGTGTTCCAGGGAGGATAATCAAACAGGTTGATGACAGAACAAAATCGAAAACGCTATTAGTTGAGTCATTGAGAAATTTGAATGAATAAATTAGAAGAGATAGCATATAAAAACTATTCGCGGGTAAACGATTTTCCTGTTGTTGTACAAAAATTTGGCGGCAGTTCGGTCGCTGACGTTGAACGAATAATGAATGTCGCGGAAAAGATCCGGCACAGAGTTAATCAGGGAAATCGATTAGTTGTAGTAGTTTCCGCTATGGGCAAGACAACCGATAATCTTATCAAACTTGCCAAACAAGTGATGGATCAGCCGGATGCGCGTGAATTAGACCAGTTAATGGCAACAGGCGAGCAAGTATCCTCCGCATTGCTTTCAATGGCACTCCAATCCTTGAAAGTCAAGAGCAAATCACTCAACGCCTTTCAGGCAGGAATTGAAACAGTCGGAAAATTCAGCGAAGGGCGTATAAAATGTTTTGACAAAAAACGATTGCTGTCATTATTGAAAATAAATGAAGTGCTGGTTATTGCCGGATTTCAAGGCATAATGAATGGCTATGAACTGACAACTCTTGGGCGCGGCGGGTCGGATACTTCCGCGGTGGCACTTGCCGCGGCACTCAATGCACCCTGCGAAATATATAGTGATGTTGCCGGAATTTATACCACCGACCCGAAATTATATCCCGCCGCGAAAAAAGCTAAAATGATCTCGTATGATGATATGCTCGAACTCGCGGGTTCCGGAGCTAAAGTGCTTCACGGCAGATCTGTTGAGGTGGCTAAAAGATTTAATATTCCGATTTATTGCGGTTCATCATTCTCTGATGAGGAAGGAAGTTATGTTGTGAATGAAGATTTAATAATAGAAAAAAACACTGTCACGGGCTTGTCGGTTATGAATAATCAACTGCGCTTCGTGATTAAGAAATTACCAACCGACTATTCTTTAGTGCGCGGAATTTTTCAAACTGCCGCTGTCGCGGGATTAAATGTTGATATGATATCGATTATTCAGGATGATGACGGTATAACCATTTCGTTTACCGTTATCGATGAAAAGAAAAAACGGGCTGAGTCGGCTGTGAAAAAAGCTTTAAAAGAATTAGCTGATTATGAATTAGAATGCCACTCCGGCTATGTAAAAGTTTCCGTGGTGGGTGTTGGTATGAAAAGCGGCGTGGGTGTGGCATCAGACTTTTTCAACGCGCTGAAAAACATCCCGTTTAAATTAGTCACTACCTCGGAAATTAAAATATCGTGCCTTATCGAAAATGAATTTAAAGCAGCTGCAGTCGCGGCATTGGTAAAGAAATTTAAACTGTAATTAACGTGTCAAAATATATGCCTTCTATTTCGCCGGTTGAACTTCGGCACTCCCTTCATCAAACACCTGAACTGATGTTTGAAGAGTATGAAACCACGCGTCTGCTGAATGACGCGCTTTCGGCGTTGCCCGGAATTATAATTCATCATCCTCTGCCGACAGGGTTAGTGGTGGAGTATAAAGTAAATGAAGGGGATTATTTGCTTTTCCGTGCTGATATAGATGCACTGCCTATGAAAGAAAAGACAGGCATATCGTTTGCCTCGCGCAATAATTTTATGCACGCTTGCGGGCACGATGTCCACAGCTCAACAATGTATGGATTTGTAAAATACGTTGTCGAGGAAAAAATCAACCAAAATATTATTTTTCTTTTTCAGCCCGGTGAAGAAGGCGGCGGCGGCGCGCAAAAAGTTATTGATTCGGGAATATTGGAAAAGTTCGCGATAAGCAAAGCATTTGCCCTGCACGTTACCGATGAGTATTCTGCAGGAACAATAGCCTCCACATCAGGTGTTTTGTTCGCTTCTTCGGTTGAAATAGACATTAAATTTATAGGCAAGGCTGCCCACATAGCATTTCCCGACCGCGGTATAAACGCTATGACAGCTATGAGGAAATTCCTCGATAAAACAGATGATATCATCGCGGCTTATTCAGAACCGGTTTTGTTTGGCTGCGGAAAATCTTATTCCGGTGTCGTGAGAAATATTATACCCGCTGAATCTGTATGCGAATGCACGTTACGGACACTCTCGGTTAAAGACCTGAAAGGTATTACGGATAAATTTGAATCTGAATTACAACAGATACAAGCAGAAATGGGAATTTCATACGACCTGACCATAAGAGCACCTTACACGGAAGTAGTGGTTGACAGCAGTCTATATACTTTATGCTCCAACGCGCTTTCCAAGGAATTTGAAATAATTGACTGCGGTTATAAAATGACAGCCGAGGACTTTGGATTGTTCTCGCGTAAGTATCCCGCGTATATGTTTTGGTTAGGTACTTCATTAGGCGAATATTATGGCTTGCATACACCGCAATTTTTGCCTGACGACTCGATGATAGAAAAAGGTATCAGAGCATTTTCGTTAATTTTATCGGCAATGATGGAGCAAAAATAGTTAGGGCTTGTTCATAAATAACCTTAACAAATTCTCACGCGAAGACCGCGAAGGTTAGATTTTGAAGATGTAAATGTTATTTCTTGACAAGCCATTAGCATCCGTCTGATTTTAAAAATATACAATATATAGGTAATTCCATAATGAACATAAAACAAAAAATATCGGTCGGCGTTCTTGGCGCGACCGGAAGTGTTGGACAAAAATTTATTCAACTGCTTGAAGGGCATCCGTTTTTCGAATTGACCGAAATAGCGGCATCAGACCGTTCGGCAGGTAAGCTATATAAAGAAGCAGTAAATTGGATACTCTCAACCCCGATTCCGGAAAACATCGCGAATATAACCGTGAAAGGCTGCAATGATACGTTCGTGAGTAAGTTATTATTCTCCGCGCTTGACGCGTCAGTTGCCGGTGAAATTGAATCCAATCTTGCAGAACGCGGGCATTTTATTGCTTCCAACAGCAAGAACCACAGGTGGGATACTGATGTTCCGCTGCTTGTTCCTGAAGTGAACCCCGATCATTTGGCATTGCTAAAATCACAAGAATATAACGGCGGCGGAATTGTGACAAACCCAAACTGCTCAACTATCGGTTTAGTGCTGGCATTGAAACCAATACACGATGCATTTGGCATTGAAGCATTAAATGTGGTTACTATGCAGGCTCTATCGGGTGCAGGTTATCCGGGCGTTTCCAGTCTTGATATTATTGATAATGTGGTTCCTTTCATCGCCGGTGAAGAAGAAAAATTAGAGACCGAACCAAAGAAAATATTAGGCGCGTTTGCAGGTGATCATATTGAACTTGCCGACATAAATATCAGCGCGCAGACAAACCGCGTTGCCGTGCTTGATGGTCATTTGGAAACCGTGCAAATTACTCTCAGGAAAAAAGCAACTATTGAAGAAATTATCGATTCGTGGGAAAACTTCACGAGTGAACCCCAAAGATTAGCATTGCCTTTTGCCCCGATTAAACCGGTTCATTATTTTACCGAAGCAAAGTATCCTCAGCCAAGATTGCATCGCGACCTTGACAAAGGAATGGCCACATCCGTTGGCAGACTGCGTCCCTGCTCTCTGTTTGATTACAAGTTCGTTATTCTTTCACACAATACCGTGCGCGGCGCGGCAGGCGGTTCAATACTTGGCGCGGAACTAATGGCAGCGCGGGGATTTTTTAGTTGATTGCTTGTTCCGAATTATATCGGAATTTGCTTCAGTTTTGAGAAGAGAATGCTCTATATAATCAGCACGCCGATTGGAAACCTTGGAGACATTACTCTTCGCGCCTTAGAAACATTAAAATCTGTTGACGCGGTTCTTTGTGAAGATACTCGAGTTACCGCCGGCTTACTCGATCATTTCAATATTAAGAAAAGACTGATTTCTCTAAATGCTCAAAATGAGAATAATAAAACAGCACGGATAATTGAATTTCTAAAATCCGGTGAAACAATTGCTTTAGTAAGTGACGCGGGGACACCATCTATCTCTGACCCCGGTATCCGTCTTATTTCTGAAGTTATAAAGAACAATATAAAAGTCGTTCCGATCCCGGGAGTTTCCGCGCCTATTACCGCGTTAACAATTGCAGGACTGCCGACAGATACTTTTTCTTTTGACGGGTTCATACCGCAAAAAAAGGGAAGACAAAAATATCTTTCTTCCCTTTTGACAAATGAACGCACTGCCGTTTTTTTTGAATCATCTCATCGTATAGAAAAGCTCATCAATGAATTAGCCGTTGTTATTCCCGATAGGAAAATGGCAGTATGCCGCGAGCTTACGAAGATGCACGAAGAAGTTTGGCGCGGCACTGCAGCACAAATAAAAGAAGCATTCCCTGCATATATAATAAAGGGTGAATTTGTTGTATTAATCAGCCCTGTATGGTGGAAATAATATAAAATCAATTATCTTGAACTGTGATTTCTGTGATTAAATTGATTACTATGAAAAGTACGCCGCGTACTGAAGCTAATCATTCTCATCATACAAATTCCATCTAACTGTCCATAAGCTGTTGATTTATAAACACTTGCAAATGCGATATTTTCAGCCGGAATAAGCAATAAATTGCCTAAAGTTAGCTGATCTTCGCTATTTTGCCAAACAATATCTTGGAATCATAGTTCAAGACAACTTTAGTTTATTTTGTTTATGTCTTCTTGGCTTAGTCCGGTCACTTCCATTATTAAGGATGCAGGTAATTTTTTCGCCATCATTTGAGCCGCGATTGCAAGCTTGGCTTCCAGCTTTCCTTTGCGTTCGCCTTCAAATATTCCTTCAAGTTTTCCTTCATCGCGGGCATAGACTATAGCGGATATCTGATCGCGGTTGGCTTTTTCTATATCCATAAGGTAGTACATAAACTTTTCATCTGCTGATATTTTGCCGAATTGTTCTATAGCCATTGATATTTCCTTTTCTTTCTTTAATTCTTCCGGATAGTAGCCGCTTTCTCTATACTTGTCTCCAAATTTCAGAAAACTTACCCACTTGTCCAATTTAGTTTTTAATTCTTCGGATCGCGTCTTTACAAACTTTGTTAATTCTATAAAGTGTATTTCTGTCATATCGCCTAATTCACGATTATTCTCGATATGCTTATATCGGAAAATATTATGAAAATCGTCCATATCGTGAAAAACTTCTTTGTCGCCGATAATAGAGATGCTGATAGTTTTTGCAAGCTGTTTATAATCTTCACCGGTTTGCAATTGCCCGCCCAATAATTTAGCAAGGTAATACACGACTCTGTTCACGTAAGCGATAGGGGGTACAACCTGTACTTCAATATTATAGCTTCTTCCTTGCTTATCCTTTGCTTTCACATCCATTATCACCGTTTTATCAAGGGCGTAATTATCCTGGCTAAAGGGATTCAGCAAAGTTAGTTCCGTTATTTTGCTTTCTTCGGGGTAATCCAGTATCGCGTTAAGCAGGGCGACAAGTATCTCTTTAGAGGATTCAGACCCGAATACCGCTTTAAACATTTTGTCATTGACTAATCGCATTTCTTCCTTGATTTTTGTTATTCAATTATACAATATTATAGATGATAAATCAAGAAGGAAATTGTCTGAACTGAAACCCCGTCTAACTCGATATAAGCAGTTAATATTAAATCGCTTATAAATCCTATATTTTCAGCCGGAATAAGCAATAAATTGCCTAAAGTTAGCTGATCTTCGCTATTTTGCCAAACAATATCTTGGAATCACAGTTCAGACAATCGGGAGCACGCGTGCTCCCTTAATTTTTAAATTTTTTTAAAAACACGCGAGCGTGTT
>CAIYTF010000138.1 GCA_903929035.1 uncultured Ignavibacteriales bacterium | reverse complement strand
TATTTCTCATAATATTCTATATTTAGGATAACTTTAATACGTGGTCCTGTCAAGCGATGCTGGGCAGTATTTGAAGCCAAAAAAATTTGTTAAGACTGCCTATGGGCAAAATGTTTACACAATAATTACCTGCCCAATTGATGGATATTATTGCATACTCAACTGCCCAGCCGCTAACGCATCATCATCAAGCCCCAAAAACATCGGTAAAGTTATTGGCTGAATATTAACAATGACGGATGCAAAACCGGAAGCATTTTGCAACCGCTGGATCATAGCCGGATCGAAGTTGAACTGAACACCCGGGCTATCCCCCTGAACCTGAAGGCCCATCTCGTCACGGGAGAGATCAATACCACCAGTATCAATCTTTGGATTCTTCTTATTCATAAGTTGCTTGTAGATATCTTCGGATCGATCATATTTACCAGCATTATCAATATTAGCTTCCAGAACCAGATCGAAAAGCCTCTTTGAAACATAATTGGCAGCTTCTTGACGACTACTAATCATAGAAGAGTGTTCAAGAAAATAGTAATCAAAATAATCATTCCGAATTTTTTCTATTGAAATAAGTCCAAAGATAGTATTATTAAAACTCATTACAAAAGAATGATTTCCAAAATCAAAATTAAGATTATCAGAATGAAAATTTGATTCTTGCCCCTGCCACATCATTGTTAAATATAAAGGCCCTAATATTGGCACAACAATAGACTTATCAATTTTTTGCTCTTTAATTTGAGCAATAAGATAAGTAAATTCTGTTTTAAACCGCTCTAGATCAGAAACAGACATTCGCATTGTTACAGCGAGACCTTTTAGGTAATTAACATCAACATCTGCAGAAAAAATTCCTTTAGAAGAGGGTGGCTTATAAAATGAAGTCCCGCTTGCTCCAAGAATCAGATATGAATGTGCCTTCTTCAGCATTTCCCCTAAAGATTCATCTTTACCCGAAATCAACGCTTCAGCGATCATACCTAGGAAAACCCTTCGAACATCCAATTGGTTCGCCCAATAATTCCAACGATTTTCTAAAGATCCATATTCCACAGTCGTATGTTCATTAGGACCATCTTGTTCACGATCATCAAAACCCCGCACAACCTCCCCCCAAGATACAAAAGCAGCCTTCTCCCAATTTAACCATTTATATTCAGGAAGCCTAGCTGCAAGACTTTTTGCATATTGAATCAAGTCCTCTTGTTTCTGTCGTATGCGTTCACGCTGTTCTTTCTGTGTCTTCTTTTGAGAACGATCATGAATTCTCTCGCTTATTAATGCATCAACAACTTTGACTTGTCGAATTTGCTCTGGGCCAATCATAAACTGTTTCTCATTAGCCTCCGTAACAATTACAACGCCAGGATTATTTCTATTTGGCAATTGAACGACAACTCCAGAGATTAACGAATCTTTTTCTATTTGTTCATACGAATTATAATAAATAGTTATTTCATCCAATGAACTGATCGCCATCTTATTTATAATATCCCAAATGCTACCGTCTTTACCAACCTCCATATATTCCTTCTTACCATAATCATCTTTTTCAATAGCTTTAATATCATTAATGTTAAATCTTGTTTCATCATAAAAAATAAAATACGGTGTTTGTGGTATGGGAGCATTCTGAACCACAGACTTATACGTTGCCCATTTCTTACCAATTACTTCCGAGAAATTAATTTCAATGGGTATTTGTTCAATAAGAGATTGGGACAATAAGGGTTTAATACTTTGAGAATAATGAGACAAAATCAAAGGTTCAGAATTTGGTTGTGATAAAAATGACATGACAGTATTGCTACCGATAGGTGAGAACTTGGATGACCTACCTTTTTGTGATAACCCGATCAGCCCATGAACAATAACACCGGTTGTATGTCGATAATGATACCCTAAATTACTTAAACGATGCGACATAAATTTACTTGGGATTTCACTCCCCAACATCTTCCCAGGCACTGTTCGTTCTACGATACGAACTTTCTTATCTTTAGTGACAGAAATTAACCTTACTAACGTCGTTTCATTAGCCAATCGATTCGAACCAATCCCCCTTCCAGAAATATAGACATTCTTCCCTGGGCCTTTAGCACCCTTTCTAAACGTAACCCCTTGAGAAAATATTCTGCTAGGATCAGAGACAACCTTCCCTTTCTGATTTCTTAGACCTCGTCCGTAATCAAGCATCAGAAATTCATAAGCATCACTATTCTGTCGCCAAAGATAAATGCCCGTCCCTCCAGCATGTTGCAAGACATTTTCTTTAATCCCAAATTCATAAACCTCTTTGATATCAAAAGGGACTTTTCTCTTTCCTGATGATAAAGCAAACTGATCATACCCAAGAAATGGTTGTTCTTTCCCATCAACAAGAACAAAACCATAGAAACCCTGTTGACGTGCGTAATTGATCAGGCGTTGCCGATACTCCCATCCTAATGTCCAAAGATCAAAGACTTCCTCCAAATCTTTCTTGGGGGAATATTCCGCATACTCAATAATATGCTTTAACTCAAAATCAACAGTTAACCAATCATTCTTTTTATCTAATAGCCAATTTATATCAGCTGGTACCTTGTTAGCATCTGTCAAAAGATCATAAAAACTCATCCCATCTAAATCAGATTTCGTCATTAACCTTTTAATAAATTCAATATCATTACCCGAGGAATATTCACCCACTAATTTAAATTTTAGGTGGCCTTCATCCGACAATTCAGGGTATCTTTCAAATATTTCACGAATAATGCTTTTTGAATCAATCCCTTGATTACGCCAAACTCGCTCCAGAAAAGTATGCGCTTGAAAGTAATCACTTTTCTTTTGAACTGGGACCAACAATCCATTGATCAAAGCAGTACTCATTTGCTTGGCTTCCGCATAACTCTGATGTAAGAAAAGATTGTCTAACTCTTTGATCATGCGAGAAGTTAATAACGGGACATATTGATTAAGAAAACTGACACGTTTGAACCCTTGCTGTCCTTGCCTTACTCGAGATGCCAAGACCATTAAGACTATTGCTGATGCTTCAGAAGAATACTCCGCGACAGCACGAAGTCGATGCCGAAAGAAATCAATGTGCGTACTGTAATTAGGCAACATAATTAAGGCAAGCCAATGTGATGCTTTGGGGAAAAGTTTAGCTAGAGCATAATTGCGTTTAATTAAAGGTCTCATAACTTCTTTATCAATTTGTTGCAAAATATCATTAATAAATAACTGATTTACTTCTTTAGATTTAAGCTTTGAGTCGACAAAAAAATGAAAATAATCAAGAAGCATTTCAGATACCTTCAAGAGTTCAACGGCGACATCATCCAATGCCTCTCCATCTTGCGCATATAAGTTCTTAATTGTATCGGTCATAATATTCTTCTTATATGGTCTCGAACCCATTGACCTCAGAAATACAGTCTCAACACGGCTCCGGATTTCTGTTAATTTAGTCATAATATCTTTATTATCTTTTGTAGCATTATCAGATACAACAGGCTCAAGAATGACATTAAGTTTTTCTTGATTACCTGACTTTTGTGCATACAAAGCATTTTGATCAACAGGAATAAGCTCCATGCCACCATCAACAATCCCCCCTGAAAAATACTTCCTTGGGATATTCTCGCCGGTAAATACATCATTTTCTTCACGAATAAAGTTAAAGACTCCTTTTGTATACGCGGCGAGATATTGTTGAAAGACTTTCTCTTTATTCTGGGGGTTATTAAAATCGACCCCTCTAATTTTACGTTGATCTACATAAACTTTATCAAGGATACTTTTCTTGAGATTTTGCTTATACCATTTAGCTAAAACTAATGAATATACAACTTGTCGTAAAGAAGCAAAATGCGAGCCTTCATTCACTTCGCGCCGCAATTCAGGAAGAACAATTTCACGCATAACTTTTTTCCCAAGATTGGACGACAAAGGGCTCTCGGGATCTGATGACAACAGTTTCAGCTCTGTAGACTTTTGTTGTGCTAAATAATCACTATCCAACATAACATCAAGTCGTATGTCAACAACATACACAGTTTGTCCATGTTCATAAACTCTTGCGTATTTTGGCACAATCCAAACTTTATTAAATGTATCTATCGGGATATCCGTTGTGCCATAAAGCTTATATGATTTAGCATATACTTCATCCCAAAATCGCCTCCCTGTGGTGCTATTTGGATGCAATAGAGATGCTGTTAACTGTTTAAGCAAAAGATCCTGTATTAAAAGTGTGTACCCCAATTCTGTCTTGTTCATTGCATCAGGAATGATACGATCATGTTCGTGCGGAGATAAATTCACCCAAAAATCGCCTTGCGGAATCGTTACTGCAGTCATAAAATAATTAATTAACTTTTGGCTCTTCGCCTGAATACTTTCATTTGACGAATCATTGCCACGATCAAGAATAAAATCAAACATTAACGGATTTTCTGGGTGTACTGTCATCCCTTTAAGCAACATCGGGGCATACGCGCCGCTGGGTTGAACCATGGTTTCTGGGGCAACTAAGCTCATTTCAGCACTGGCAAATCCTGATTGAATCAAGAATATAAATACTGTAAATATTGCAACACTACGCTTCATCGTTATATTCTTAAATAATGAAATCATAAATTTGACCTGTAAAATGGAATTCTTTTGATTAATTACAAATTAAGTATAACTTATTTTTTATTATTAAACAACCAGCCCAGAACTTACGAAAATATATAGCCGGATATTATGCGGCGTTGGTGATTGTCCAACTGAAAGGCAAGTTATGGTCCGCCATCATCACATATCGTAATAACAGCATTCTGACCCCACATTTAAACATCGCCAAAGTAAGGCGCGGTGGACAAGAGATTAAACGTGTCAACGTGGATTTTCCAATTTGGATGTTAACCTCGCTTAATAAAGAAACCGGTCGCCTAGGCATCACGCGTCAAGCCGTTGTTAAGGTTCTGGTTGCTCAGCATTTTCATGTTGCCGTGTAACTCCTGAAACACTTCCTTTGACCAAACCAAAGTTAAGCGAAAAGACCAGGACACCCTATTTACAAACGAGCATTTACTCCGCATCCTTGATGCGGTCAATGCTGTCCTTTTGCCCCATGAGGATAAGGATATCGCTGTCTTTCATCATATACTCGCCCGTCGGGATAACACTCAGCTGGTCGGTCAGGACATCCTTGATCGCCATGACCTGG
>CAIYTF010000137.1 GCA_903929035.1 uncultured Ignavibacteriales bacterium | reverse complement strand
CCCCTGATATTTTTCGGCTAATTCTTCTACAACAGGTCCAACCATTCTACACGGTCCGCACCACGGTGCCCAAAAATCAACCAATACCGGCATTTTAGATTCGATTACTTCTGAATCAAAATTATTATCAGTGCCTTCTATTACGAATTTCATTTTTATGTTTCCTTGTTTTGTTAATGATATGATGAATTAGATATTGAAAAGGATTCACATAAATTAAGAAAGTCAACAATTATCGTAACTGTTTAGAATAACCTTTAGATATTCTTTAATCTAATCCTTAGCGGTCTTCACATCTTCGCGTGAGAAAGTGTTAATGTTATTTCTTAACAAGCCCTAACTTTGTTATTTTAACTGCAGCTTGTCGTTCCTCCGCACGTCATACATTTCAAGCAAACACCGTTACGCACCATAGTCATATTGTCACATTCAGTGCAGACATCCCCTGTATAACCGTGTTCAATAGCATTTCTTACTTTCTTACGCAAGAATCGAGAATCATCGCTGACTGGAACCTCTATTGCCGAAGATTCATTTGTTGAAAGTGCATAGTTATACCTTTCACCGAGCTTAGCTTCGTAGTCTTCCGTCCGGTTTGAAGAATCATCTCTGCTGTCCGTGATGCTTTGCACGATATTTTTGGAAGGCTGCATTTGATGGTCATCATCATTGGTCACGTGCGCGAGATCATTTCTCTCTAAATAACTGACTGCAAGTTCACGGAATATATAATCAATAATAGAAGTCGAGAATTTAATTTTCGAGTTACCGCTAACCATACCGCTTGGTTCAAACCGCGTGAAAACGAACGCGTCAACAAATTCTTCCAGCGGCACACCGTGCTGCAAACCTAAAGATATTGCAATCGCGAAACAATTCAGTAAACTTCTGACAGTTGCCCCTTCCCTGTGCATATCAATGAATATTTCACCCAGCTGACCGTTCTCATACTCACCGGTACGGATGTAAACACTCTGCCCGTTGATTTTTGATTTTTGCGTGTAACCGGATCTTCTATCTGGAAGCCGCTTTCTTTTTGCAATATAGCGGTGAACAACGCGTTCGGCAATTTTCAAAATATCGTTATTTTCTTTATCATCAAGTAGCTGCTGCAAGTCATCATCAAAAATGGAACTAAGCGGTTGAGATAGTTTTGAACCATCACGGTAAATAGCGTTTGCTTTCAAGCCAAGTTTCCAAGACTCTAAATATGCATCCTTTATTTCATCAACTACCGCGTGATTCGGCAGGTTGATTGTTTTAGAAATTGCACCTGAAATAAACGGCTGAGCTGCGGCCATCATACGAATATGCGCGTGAGCACGAATAAAACGGCTGCCGGATTTACCGCACTTGTTAGCGCAGTCAAAAACCGGATAGTGTTCAACTTTCAAGAATGGAGAGCCCTCAATTGTCATAGTCCCGCAGACGTAATCGTTTGCCGCGGTAATTTCTTTGCGCGAGAAACCTAAACTCTTAAGCAAATCAAAATCAGGCGAATTAAGCTGTTCTAAAGTAAAACCAAGCTGATTTGTCAAGAAATCATCGCCAATCATATAGCGCGAAAACGCGAGGCTAAGCTCAAACACCATAGGCACAGATGCATCAATTTTCTTGATTATCTCTTCAGTAAATCCGCGTGAAATTAAAGCCTGAGAATTGATATAAGGCGCACCGGCTATCGTTCCCGCTCCTCTCGCGTATTTTCCAATTTCAAGTATCTCTTCATCGGAGTAACCAAGTTTTTTAAGTGCAGGGGGCATCGATTGATTGATAATTTTAAAATAACCGCCGCCTGCCAAAGATTTAAACTTGACTAACGCGTAGTCAGGTTCAACACCGGTTGTATCGCAGTCCATCACCAAGCCGATTGTTCCCGTTGGCGCGATCACGGTAACCTGGGCATTCCTGAAACCATATTGCTCGCCTAGTTCAACTGCAAGATTAGATGATTCCCGGGCGGCTTGCAGCAAATCATAAGGACAGTATTCGGGATTAATGCCGACAGGGGTGATTGATAATCCTTCATATTCGGATTTTTCTTCATTATATGCAGCTCGTCTATGATTACGAAGAACCCGCATCATATTATCTTTGTTCCGTGAATAACCCGGGAAAGTTCCCAATTTCTTAGCCATTTCCGCCGATGCTGCATAAGCAGTCATATGCATAATGGATGTTAACGCGCCGCAAATTGCAAAACCTTCTTCGCTGTCATACGGAATACCCTGTACCATCAGAAGCGCGCCAAGATTTGCATATCCAAGCCCTAGAGTTCTGAAGTCAAAACTAAGTTTTGCTATTTCTTTGCTAGGGAATTGCGCCATCAATACGCTGATTTCGAGTACCATTGTCCATATTCTCGCGGAATGGCGATAGCCTTCAATATCAAACTTAAATGTTTCAGCATTATAAAACTTCACAAGATTAAGCGAAGCCAGATTGCAGGCAGTGTCATCCAAGAACATATATTCACTGCAAGGGTTTGAGGCTTTTATTTCACCGTCACTTGGGCACGTGTGCCATTCATTAATGGTGGTGTGGTACTGCACTCCCGGGTCTGCGCAGGTCCAGGCTGCATAAGCAATATCATTCCAAAGCTCGGCTGCAGGGATGGTATTAGCAGGTTTAGGTGCCCGATTTTCTTTCTCGGCCTTGCGCTTTTCAGTTCTTCCATAAAGGTGCCAGTCTGTTTCGTTAATGACAGCTTCCATAAAAGAATTTGAAATACGAATCGAGTTATTGGAATTTTGTCCCGATACCGATGCATAAGCTTCAGAGTTCCAATCGGTATCAAAGACAGGAAATTCAACAGAAGTAAATCCCATTTTAGCTAATTGCAAAACACGGTCGATATAATTCTGAGGGATTTTCAATTTTCTTGCTTCGGCAACAGCGCGCTGCAGCTTTAAGTTGAGTTTCGGGTTAAACCTGTCATTCTCCGGATGCTCCTCAAAACAGGCACGCATAACAGCATTAAGATGCAAGTTACAAATCTGTGATCCTGTCACTAATGCGGCAACTTTCTGTTCTTCGATAACTTTCCAGTTAATAAATTCAAGAATGTCAGGGTGATCTAAATCCAAGCAAACCATCTTTGCAGCGCGGCGGGTTGTGCCGCCTGATTTAATTGCCCCGGCAGATCTATCTCCGATTTTAAGAAAAGACATTAACCCTGATGAACGTCCGCCGCCGCTGAGCGATTCGTTACCGCCGCGAATATCGGAGAAGTTTGTGCCTGTACCTGAACCATATTTAAACAATCGAGCCTCGCGAACCCAAAGGTCCATAATACCGCCGTCATTCACTAAATCATCTTTTACGGATTGAATGAAACAGGCGTGGGGCTGCGGGTGAGTGTAAGCATCGGTTGATTGTACTAATTCACCTGATTTAAAGTCAACATAATAGTGACCCTGTGCAGGTCCAGTGATGCCATAAGCCCAGTTCAATCCGGTATTAAACCACTGCGGAGAATTTGGTGCTGCCATTTGATTGGCAAACTGATATAGCAATTCTTCATAAAAGGCTTTTGCTGAATCTTCAGCATCAAAATATTTTGCTTTCCATCCCCAGTAAGTCCAGCACCCTGCAAGGCGATGAAATACCTGACGCGAATCGTGTTCAGAAACATAGCGTTCATTTTCAGGTAACCTGAGCAATGCTTCTGTATCAGGAATTGAAGGCTGAAGCCATTCAGGAACACCTTCTTCTTTTTTCTTCTTTAGAACAGCAGGTATTCCTGCTTTTCTAAAATATTTCTGAGCAATAATATCAGTAGCAACTTGGGACCAAGAAGATGGAACAGAAACATTATCCATCTTAAATACAGCGGTACCATCCGGATTTCTAATTTCTGAAGATCGTGTATCAAAAGAGATGCCTTTATATTGGGTTCCGGGCTGATTTGTATAATATCTGTTTATTTTCATTTAGTTTAGTAATAAATATTTTTTGTGGTTGGAAAAAATTCACAACTGAAACTAATTATTATCGGGAATATTCCAAAATCATATTTTAAAATTATTTTTTACCAATCCTTTGCAGATGTAATAAAATATTTTAATAATGTTTTGCTTTTTTCTATACTCTGGTTGTTAATTACTTTTGTAAATTTAACAATCATAATATAGATGGGAATGACTATTAAAAATCAGGAGAAATGGAGGTTGACAGGTTGACAATCCAAAATATACAAGTATATTTGTGAAATATGTCTCCAAAATACATCAAATAGCTCTCCCAAATTCCCAAAATATATTTTGACTTCAATCGCGGAAAATCATATTTTTGAATCGTCATATTTTATAACACAAAAAATATATCATAAATGAAATATCGTCCGCAGCCTATTGAAGGGGTTACAACCTTTTCGATGTTTGATGAAATAAAACGATGGACACCTTCGCTGTTTGTGGCAGCCGCGGGGTTTTATTTTGTGGCAAACGCTGGACAATATACGTTAATCGATAATTTCGATTTGATAATTCACGAGGCAGGACACGCTATTTTTAGGCTTTTCGGGGAGACAATCTGTGTACTTGGAGGAACCTTAATGCAAATAATAGTCCCTGCACTGCTGATAGTGTTTTCCGCGTCTAATTACTTTCAAAAGAGGCTTCAATTGTCTTTGGTTCTATTAGGGCAGAATTTGATAAATATAAGCGTCTATGTCGGGGATGCGCAAACCCAAAAGCTGCATTTGTTAGGTCCTCCCGGTGTAATCCACGATTGGCATTTTCTCCTGAATAAGTACAATATGCTTGATATGGACGGTGAATTATCAACGATATTTATTATATGCGCGTTGATTGTTTTTGCTGCCGGAATCATCACTCCCGCCTTTGTGCGGAAGTAGTTACGCGTTATTCTTCTTCCGGCAGTTTAAATTCTAAACTTGCCGGTCTGAGTTCGTCATATAGGCGTTTGAGTGATGAATATGCTGTTGAGTTGCCGCGGAAGGCAGCTTTCCTGTAGTAGTCAACGGCTTTGCTTTTATCAATGCCGCCGCGCATTCCGGTTTCAGATAAATACCCTTGGATAAGCAATGAAAGTATTGAGCCGCTTTGATCGAGTTTCTCGAGGAGTGAATCCGCCGGAACTATCGCGCGATCTTTCATAATAAATATTTTTGCCAAAGCCGCGCGAAGTATCGCTTCGCTATATTCTGCTGTCTCGGCTTGCTTCCAATAAGCAAATGCTTTTGCAGTATCACGCGGGATTAGCTGACCTTTGAAATATATTTCTCCAAGCTCTATATATACCGCTGGAAATTCTTTGTTAGCTGCCTCAGTCAATAGCTTTATAATATTGTTTCTCGCGTTTTGATCTTGAGACTGGTCTGCCTGCAATGCGGTAAAAACATAAATAGCAGCGGGGTCTTTTCGCTTGAGGGCTTTTTCAAGTGCCTGGTAAAAATCTTTTTGCTGCAATAGTTTTGAAAGATAGTATCCCGCTTCGTGAGATTCAAGCCTGAACGCGCGGAGATAATAATAAGCTGCAATTATTATCGATCGTGCTAAAAACAATCCTTTTTCGCGGCACCTGCCAATGAAGAGATTTGCTTCCGGACTTCCGCAGGATGCAGCATATTGGATGGTATTTAATAGAGAGTCGCTCGGGTAGAGAAGTAATGAATCCAGTAAATTCAATCCAAGTGCTGCACGGACATCTTGTGAAGAGTTAAGAAGCATATTGTGCAACTTGACGCTGTCCGGTTCCTTTTTGCCTGTCTTAATTGATGCATCAATAAACTCCATATCGCCGACTGAAACACTTTGCTGCGGGTTTTTTGACTGATAGAATCGCGATTGTTTATCTTGACGCTCAAATTCTTTGTGCTGTTCAATTATTTTCTCGAGTTTTTTGGCAGTTTCTTTCGCGGGCTTAAATTGGTTTGCCGCGGAACTATTTACCCACGCGAGCGCGGAGTCATAGTTTCGCGGTACGATAAGGTTCTCCGTCCAAAATATTCCGGCAAGGTATTGTGCTTCCGGCATTCCCTGCATTCCCGCGCTCTTGATAAGATCGAAGGCTGTAAATGGATTCCATTTGACACCTACGCCATTCAGGTAGAAAATTCCAAGATTATATTTTGCCTGCGCCAGATTTAGGTCTGCGGATTTTGTCATCCAATAAACCGCGCGTGAAGTATCTCGCGGCAGTCCGTTACCGGTAAGGTATCGCAAAGCAGCTTCCTGCTGCGCGTTAGCATTACCGCTGTTTGCTTTTTGTATAAGATAAAATGATTCTTGAAATTCATACGAATAGTCGGGGTAAGATATACGATAATATTGAAAAGGGGCATCCTCTTTTTTATAGGCAAGAGAAGATCGCGCGGATTTGTTCTGGGCAAAACAATTCCCCTCAAAGAGAATAAACGTAACTGCCATAACGGTTACCTGCAATAGTAGGAACTTTTTCAAAGGTACACTTAATTGTTTTTCATACAGTTATAGTACAAGTTAGTGACATATAATGACATCATTTTCGTCTTTTTAAAACGTATCCGCCAACGGGACTTACTGAAAGTTTATTTTTAACGGAGCTTAACTTTTCAACACCTGCTTTTGTCGGCGAAACAAGAACATCCCAATCACCGTTTGGAAGAATAAATTCTTCTGACTTGTTTTGATGTGCATTCATAAGAACAAGGAAAATATCGCCATTATGTTTTAGTTCATATCCAACCGCGAAATCATTCCCTGTTATATCAAAAAAAGAAATATCATTATACTTGGTATGTCTAAATGCGACATATTTATTCCGCAATGCTATTAATCCCTTATAGTAATTAACCAAGTCCTTATTAATTTCTGTATGTTTGTAATTAATGTAGTTGGTCTCATTGTCTTTATCATAAGAATTATGGTCCATTCTTCCTTTGCCAGAAACTGGTTCAATGGAGTACTTCGGAATAACTTTCGAGCGCGCGAATTCCTGTCCGGCACTAATCATTGCTATGCCTTGTGAAGTCAGCAAGAATAGCGCGCCAAGTTTGTTTAAACTCATTTGTCTTGGCGACAATGCTATATGCTTATCAACATCATCAATTTGGCTTGCCGGATCAACTTCACGTGAGCCGATTCTTATGAAATCTCCAAGCGTATAGCCATCGTGCGATTCAAGATAATTAACAGAATGGTCTTTCTTTTGGAAAAGCCCGAGAGAGTCATTCACGATTGTCCCGTGTATATAACTTTTAATCCGCTGAATAGAGTTGTTTCCATACCATTCGCCAAATATCCAGCCTAATCCGTTGTAGGGATTTTCACCTTTAATACCGTTGCGTATTTGATCGTTCCACGCGCCCCATCCGCGGAGCGAGAACCCTGTTGGGTCATATCCGCCGCCCCAAGGTTCGCAGACAAATACCACATCGGGATTTATTTTACGGGCTTGGTGAATAATATCTTCAATTGTAAGCCAGTCAACAAGCTTGCCAAGATCGAAACGAAACCCGTCAATATGATATTCTTTCATCCAGTAGAGTATGCTGTCAATAATTAATCGCCGTACCATCGGACGTTCTGTTTTCAAATCGTTACCGCAATAGCTTTCGCTTATGAAGTTTCCTCCTCCATCGAGGCGGAAATAATATTCAGCGTCAATTTCTTTTAGATTGCCGTATTCATATTCAGAAAGGTGATTAAACACCACGTCCATAATCACGCCGATTCCGTTTTTATGAAACGCTTTCACCATATCTTTAAACGCGTTCACTTGTCTCCCGGAGCGTCCCTCCCACTTGCCCCATCTCATACTTTTCCATTCTTCGGCATAATAGGCAGCCGGCGCGAAAAAAGCCGCGGTCATATAGCCCCAGTGATTTCGCTCATAAGGGTTCCAAGTGTTTTCTCTATCAAGTAACAATTCGTGCTGCTTATAAGGGAGTTCGATATTCGCGAACTCCATAGAAGGAAGAAGTTCAACCGTATTGACTCCAAGTGATTTAATATACTCGATACCGCCTTTTATGCCTTGTTGAATAAGTCCATAATAGGTACCGGGGAATTCTGCTCCTGAAGATGAATGTGCCGTCATATCGCGAATGTGCATTTCATAAATTGTCAGGTCTCTCCAATCGCGTCTAACCCAAGTATCGCATTCCCAATCATAATTTCCTTCTTTGATAATAATACCTTTGCGGGGGCTGAGATAAGTATTCAGTGTAGTCACCGCTTTCGCGTAAGGATCGAGGCAGAGAGGAGTATCAGCATCATTTTGTTCTGCTGAATTAATTACTTTATATCCATAATATTTGCCTGATTTATCATCGGAAAAACTATTTTCCCACACACCATCTTTATCTTTAGATAAAATATATTCTGACGGTTTTTCATCTTCCGGTTTATCGAAAATACATAGAATAACTTTAAACGCGCGGGGAGCGAAGATTCTGAAAGTGGTTTTATTTTCCGCTGCGATAACTCCAAGCTTTTTTTTGGAGAAAATCGCATCGAGCATAACAGGTTGATTGTGGATAGAATTTTGTTCTTGGTCAATTAAAACTGCATCTTGCGTTGATCGGAACATTTAGTTTCCCGCCTGATTTGTGAGAGAAAAACGAGTAAACGAAAAAACTATATTGGGCATTCGCTTTTTGAATATTTTGTAAAATAGCTATATGAAAAATAAAAAAATTAGCGAAAATATAATGAAGAAAAGTTGGAGGATGACAAACGATTACGCTTGGTTATCTATCTTTTGATTATATCAGTACATAGAGCCGATGTTAAGTACAATATAAAATCCGCCAAGGTCTTTTTGGAATCTCCCTGCAAGGCTTTCGACACCTTGATTAAAAAAGTGAGTTACATAGTAGCGAAAGCTAATACCCATAAGTGCTTTTTGATCGCTGCCGAAATTTGCTCCAATACCGATATATCCGCCCGCGGTATAACGGGCTTGAGCCATTCGGAACGAATTGAAGAATTCGCGTTCGTAGGGTGTAGTAACAATGGTAGATGGTCCAAGTGCCGCGCTAATAAACGGGCGAAAATTATCTCCGAGGTTGGAAGAAAAAACTCGGTAACTCAGTCCGGCGAGCAAAGGCATTACAAACACTCTGTTTTTTTTACCGTAAACTGTGGTATTTCCCCAATAGTTCACATATTCCATCTCGTTTTGGTCTTTTGCTTCCGAAATAGAAAATTCCAGAAAATATGACAAATTATTGGTCATAGAATGCCTATAAAATCCGCCAAGCCCAAAACCGCCTTCGCTGAACATAATATCAAAGCCTATACTGTTAGGCGGAAATTTTATGAGTTCCTTTTCAGGGGCAATATCTCCAATGCCTTGCGAGAAAGCATTAAAACTGAATACAGTTAAAATTATAAAGATAAGTTTTTTCATAATTATTTGAATTTTGTTTTAGTGATCCTTATGGAAAAAAAGCGCAAACTTCCTAATTGCAACCTTATTACAGTAAACTCATATCTAAATGAATAATCGCATTTCTAAAATAATCAGGATAATTTGCAGTATTGCTATAAAAATGAATTCTGCCCTCACTGCCCCAAGCACCACTTGTTTCGTTGTGTTCCCAATGCAATGAAGTAGTTCCATTATTTTTTGCTAAGAATCCTAAAGATTCATAAAATTCATTCAGTGATTCAAAATTGACTGTTCCATAATTTAATGGTGGCATAACTTGTTTCCTTTAAGAGTTGTTATAAATAGTGACTAAATTTGTTTGAATTTGTGAAAAGGACAAGTTGTTTTTGAGGTCTTTTGAAAGACCTGTGTTGATGCAATAAATGAAAGATTCTTTTCTATAATATAGCTCTCCTCTATGCAAAGACTTCACAATGCTATCTGATTTAGCCAATAAACAAACAAGTTGGTAATCTCGATTTATTGCATTTGTTTTGTTGTTGGGATGTGCTTTTGTGAAATGTTGTGTCGCAGTAAGTTTTATCAAGTTTTCCATATAATGAGAAAGTTGAGGGAACTCATTTTTAGAAAAAATATGATGGATTTGAGTTGCCTCTCCATTGCTCCATTGGTCATTTACTTCACTTTCAGAATACATTTTTCTTATTTGATTCATTGCTTTTTGCATCAAATAAGCACCGTATGGATTTTCATTCTCCGAGATTAAAATGTCATATTCGGCTTCAGCCTCTTGCCTTGAAATGTTTTTGTTCTTTTTAATGTCTCTCCAATTTTTGCGATTGTACATTAAATCAGTATAGCAGAATTGATATTTTGACAATCTGCCCTTGATGGAACCAGGCAAATTGTTTTCAGAGGCATATACGTTTAGAATTTTTGGAAATATTCGTTTAATTTCAAGAGAGCCATTAATTGGAGTATTGCCTTTAATAAACTTAATAAATTTGTCTTGGAGAAAAGTGAAGTCTTCGGATGATAAGTTGTTAGATTCATATTTAGACTTATATTCTTCAAAGTATTTTAGTATATCACTATCTTTCAGAACTTTTGTGAAATATTTATATAAGAAGACATAAGCATTACGATCTTTTAGTGAAATATATTCTAATATTTCAGGTTCGGTCACATAATAGTAATTTTTTGTTCCCCTTTTTTCAATACTTAGAATACCCGCATAGGCGAAGAGACGCAGAGGTTGTTGAATGAACTTATCATATTCAGACTTAGTAGTTGGATTGGCTGCTGAGGGTTTATTAAATATTTCTTTCACGTTTTTGATAAAGTACTGTGAATCCCAAATATCCTGAACTGTAAACTCTTTTTGAGAATCATTTCCTATAAGATTAGAAACACAGTCCGCAACAATACAAACAACATCAGGTGTACATTTTTGGTCCATAAACCTTGCATCTTTGGTAACTCGAACATCGTAATTGTATTTATTGAGCAATTTGTCAGTTTTCACTACTACCGTCCTTGAATATTCCAAAGAAGAAAACCGAATTATTGTCAATATTTAATGAACGTGTTCCATAGTTCCGTGCAATGGCATAAAATTGGGCGTACTCTTTTGTTCCATAATATTCTAAATCTTTTTCCATAATAGGTCTGCAACCATTTTTAAGTGTAAGAATTGCGACTGAACCATCAACTATAGTATTCGGGGGTAAAAAACACGCTCTGGGAGCATATGTTAGATTAGGCACTAAAACAGCAGAAGTATTATTTAAATATTTGCTGACATCCAGAGAACAAATATCGTCAATGAAAGTATCATAATTATTTATACTGAGAGTTCTATTAGAACTAATATTTCGTGATTTCAATACTCGTATTTTCCCTATTTTGCGAGTAATTTTTTTTGTGATTTGCCTATCCCGATAAGCTTTAAAAATATCAAAATTCATTTTGTTAGCGATGGCATCAAAAAAATCATTTCTGTAAATAAGCCAGTAAGGAAAATCTTTTGAGAAAATATAGTCTTGTCTTTGAATATTTACAGTTTTGGTAATATATGATTCAACTTCTACATTATTTGATTTAGCTTTTTTCTGAGTATAAGCGATGAAACTTATGGTCTCAATTTTCACGCCCTTGAAGCCTTTTTCACCATAATCAGTTATTTTTTTGACTTGAATATTTTCCAGCAACTCTCTTGTTTTATTAAATTCCGGTGTGCCTATGAGGCTTTTGGGAACAATTAAAGAAACAACTTTTCCGAGATTTAATGATTTCTCAATAAAAAATGAGAATATATTATTTGTGTCGGTGTTATAGTTCCCCTTTTTATAAGTAGCCAATAAATCTTTTTGATTTGTAATTTTTTTGAATGGTGGGTTTCCAACAACAATGTCGTATTTAAATTCAAAGGAGTGCAGCAAAAAGTCATCATTAATAAAATTTATTAAAATGTTTTTAGGAATGACTAAGGTTTTCAACAATAGTCTTAATGTATGGATTGAATTTTCATCAATGTCAACAACGTCAATCACTACTTGATTTACTGTTTTATACTTTTCAATAAGTAGTGGTAAAAAATTCCCAACACCAATTGATGGTTCAAGTATTCTTATGAACTTGAATTTTTTTGCTTCAGGTAAGTCTTTAATGATTGAGAAACATATATCCTGCCTTGTATAATATGCCGCGGTTTCATTTCTGGCAGTATTTGATAACTCGGCAATTTTGGAAAGGATTGAGAAAGGGTGTCGCTCGGTATTCTTGCCTAAAAAAGTATTTAGATTATTTATATTTTCCAGGCTGGCCTGTTGAATTAGTTTTCTAACCGCCTGCTCATTTAATTTCTCGTTCGATAGGTAAGTCCTGATTTTCCCTGCTATTTGCTGAAATATTATAGTTGGTACTGCTTCGCCCAGACAATGGCGAATATTCATTTCTTCTTTTGCGAGAAATATTTTTTTTTCTTCAACTGGCAGTTTGTTTAGATCCGCTTGTTTTTTGTCAGTCCAATTAAATGTATCGGGGACAGACATCATTAGCATTACTTCACGAATACTAAAAACTCTGTCATCCGAAGGATGCACCGTGTTTTGACTGGACAGAATATCATTCCTAGTGTGTATGCAGGGTGCTACTTTATCCCAGCATTGGCGTGTGTATTTGTCCCCGTTTTTGTTAGCATTATATATAATTAAATTATCAACCACTTTATGAGGAATTTTTTTATAATCTTTATTGTCAAAGGCTGATTCACCCTGTTTAATTTCCGAAATCCAATTTTGCATTTCCGGTGAATATTTTCTAAAATTGTGATAAATATCAACTTCAGAAATATCACCCATATTTTTCAGAGGAGGTAAATGCCCGATAATATCTTTAAGTGTTCTCTCTTTTGAAAGATTCGGGAATATATCGAAAGGTGTTATTTCCTTTAGGTCTTTTCGTGTTCCAATTACCAAAGTTCGAGTCCTGCTCGATGGACAGCCATAATCTTTAAAATTTAGAACTTGATAATTGATGTGGTATTGTCCTGCCAAATTCAATTCAATAGCCTCTTTAATAATTTTGTCTTTTCCGTCTGTGTCAGTACACTTAGAAGTTAAGAATGCACGGACATTCTCGAAAATAAAAAATTTAGGGAGTATTTCTTTTGTTAGCAATATAGATTCAATTACTAATGAATTTCTGTTTAATTCGTTTCCTTTTTTATGGTTGGCGACAGACATCCCCTGACAAGGCGGTGTTGCAATCAAAACATCCAACTCATTGCCTTTTTCTTTAATATTCCACTTTTGTAACTCAACTCTAATTTTGCATTTAGCTTCGTTTGTTGTAATGTCATCGCTGATATAACCAGAATTATAAGCACATTTATTATTAAACTTCTGGATTTTAAGTCTTTTCTCGAGTATTTCAACAGTCGCAACACAGGAAAAATTTTCCAACTTGAAGCCATAGCAACCTATTCCAGCACTGCTGAATAAACTTATGTATGTAAAATTTTTCTCATTCAAAATTGTTTATTTTTATTCAAAAAGTGACGAAAAAATTGAATTCATTTTGTCAATAAGCTTTTAGTAATTTAAGTCGATATTAATTCTTTAGTAGTTGCGGTCAGAGCAGAGTGCTATAGTTGTCAAGTTTCACAAGGTTGTTTAAGAAAACTTGAATAATAATTTTATTGTAAAGATAATAATTTTAATTTAAAATCCAAAGGGGTTTGTAAAAAAAGTTGTGGTTTTAACTCATACCATTTTTCAATAGCTAAATTACGAGTAACACAATTTTGACATAATAAAAATATCGAAAATCAAAGGCGGAATTACTTCCGCCTTTTGATGCTAATCACTGTTTTTAGAAATTTACTTCACCTTTATTTCAAGCTCTTTCGGCTTGGCTTCTTCAGCTTTTGGTATTGTTACCGTCAATTGCCCATCCTTAAATTCAGCCTGAATTTCATCGTCATTAATATGCTTAGGCAAATTAAATGCACGGAAGAATTTGCCGTGAGAACGTTCAATAGTATGATATTTTCCTTCCTTTTTATCGTGTTCATTTACGCGTTCTCCGGAAATTTTCAACTGACCATTAACAAAAGAGATTTTGACATCTTCTTTTTTCAGTCCGGGTAAATCCAATTGCACTTTGTAGGTATCTTTATCTTCAAAGAAATCAAGCGCGGGAACCCAATCTGCAGTTTCGTTTTCGATAACGCGTTCAGGCACTCCGAATAAACGGATATTTTTTCCTATCTCGTGAAACAAGCGGTTAAAATCGCGTTCCATACTTAATAGATCGAATACGGGATTAGCTTTTATGATTGACATATCAGACTCCTTTCTTGTTATTATGGTCATTTTATTTCTATGTTTTTTTGCTGAGCAATTTCTTTTTTGGACAAAACAACAGTGAGTATCCCATTCTCGAGTGATGCTTCAATTGTATTAGTATCGATCGAGTCTCCAAGATTGAATTTCCTGTAGAAATTTCCTTGTCTCCTCTCCCTCATAATATAATTTGCTCCTTCAGCAGTATTATTCTGAATGCTGCCCTCGATCACCAATTGCCTGTCTTTCAGATTAACTTTAATTTTTTCTTTTGTTACTCCGGGAACATTTACAATTAATGAAAAATTATTTTCTGTTTCAATAATATCTACCGCGGGGAGGCGAAAATTATCTCTTTCTCTCACTGGTCTATCAACAACATAACAATTTGATCCGTTCATAGTTTGTTTCCTTTATTTTTTATGTTTTGGATGTTTTAACATTGTAATGTTTATATGTCAATTGGCGTGCCAAATAATATTGGCAAGATTATATTGTTTATTTATAAGATGTTACGATGATGCAGGCGGCTTTTGTGTTATTTTGTCATACTGACTTATAAAGTGCCATAACGGCTCACGATCTGTCGTTTTGACAAATAAAGGTTGTATTGATGTCATACTTATACTAAACCGACAACAAGAAATTAGATACAATCTACCGTGTTACTCCGAAAACCATTGAATGGTTTAATTTGAAAAACAGGGGGTTTCTTTCCGGCGGATAACCGGCTACAAACAGCATCCTTTTTCTCCGCGGTGGAAAAACTGTGTTTGTAACCCAACTCGCGTGTATCAGTAATATTAGATTTTCTAATTTATTATTACAGGTAATTTCTTTATAAAGGCAAATCAAGCGGATAACTAAATAAAAATTTAGTAGTTGATTTCGCCTACCTGTATTCCGTATATTTATAATTACAGTTTTTAGAATAATTTGCAGGTAGAACATTATAGTGCATCGAACAATATTCTTCATATTTCTTTTATTATTAACAACCGATCTTTTTCCGCAAATAATTTTCAGAAGTTTACCTGATTATGCAGTTACAACAGATAATCTGAATTATTTCGAGTCATCGGGAATACGAAAAAAAATAATGTTGAATGGGAAATGGGATATTTATCCTGAAAGTGACAAAAAACGCCCAAAAACTAAAGTCGATGTTCCGTCCGTGTATGAAGGGGAAGAGGATGTTATTTATGAAAAATCTTTCTCACTTACCAAAGATCAGGTAGAGAAAAATATTTTTGATTTGAATCTATTGGGTGCAAGCTATGGAGTGGATATATCCTTAAATGGATCAATAATTTACCGTCATTCGGGCGGAGCTTTCCCTGTTTCTTTACAATTACCTCCTGACCTGCTCCGATTCAATGATCCGAATGTTTTACTTGTCAAAATTCACCCTTCCGCGGGTGAACGCAATCGAATCCCGTTAAGCTATCAATTATTTTCTCCTAAGGAATATGCAGGAATTTATCGTGATATTTTTATTAATGAAAAACCTTCGATTAGTTTTGATAAGCTGAATTTTGAAACCATTTCCGCGAATGAATCAAAAGCACGGATACAAATCAAAGGTATTTTGCAAAGACGGAATACAAACCGTGAGAGCAGCTCAATTGAGGGTGATGGATTCACGATAGAGACATCATTAGTTTCCACGGACGGGAGTACAACTTTTTCGTTAATTGATGAACGGATTGAGGTTAAGAAAGGAAAGGAAAAATCCTTTTCTTTCTTTTTTGACGTATCAACACCGCGTCTGTGGACACCTGAAAACCCGGTTGGGTATAAATTAAAATTCAGATTATTAAAAAATGGGGAGGCAGTTGACGAAGTGACCTATCCGATAGCAATCATTCATTTATCGGTTGATAAATCCGGTTTAGCTCTTAATGGCACGGCTTTTACAAGTGAGGGCACTGCTTATGTTCCGGTTAACAAGAATTACGGCAGTATGTTTTCTTATGAAGAAATGCAGCGTGAAATGAAAATGATAAAGGATATGGGTTTCAATACCGTCAGGTTTACTAAGTGTATGCCGCATCCCTATTTACTTTCCGTGTGTCAGGAGATTGGATTATTAGCCATAATAGAATTACCATTTGAATCTCTTCCGAACTCTCTGATTAGTGATAATTTATATTTGAATGAAATGAAAAACTACGTAACCAAATGGGAGTCCGGTTATGCTAATTATTCTGTTATTGGTGCTTACGGGTTAGGCTGCGGGTATAATTGCAGTGATGAAGCAACGGGTTTTTTTCTTACTCAATTGACTGAAACATTGCGTCAGCAGACGAATAGACTGCTTTACGCGAATGTGAATCCGTCACTTTTCCAAAACGAAGTTCCCGGACTGGATTTCTACGGATTGGAATTTATTACTGTTGATTTGGCGGCAGTGAAAGCGGGATATTTAGATTTTATAAAGAAAGTTAGTCCTAACAGGGTGTTAATACTTGGGCTTTCTTATCCTGTTACCGAGGGTTCGTCATCCGGTTACACTAATCCAGGCACGTATGAAGCCCAGGGCAAATTTTACAGTGATTTTTATAAATTTGCAAATACCTCGTCAATACCGGCGTACTTTATGGGATATATGTTTGATTACCGGATGGGATTGCCTACACTAATCGGAAAATATAATGATCAAAACATTTTCCCCGTTGGGCTTATTGACGAAGATAGAAATCCCGTTCGTCCTGTGTATAAATCTCTTTACGCGCTTCTGCATAATTTGCAGGCGGTTACCATTCCAATAGGCATAAAGAAAGATACATCACCAATATCTTTTATAATATTTGGTTTAGTGTTGGGTATGTTGATTGGATTTTTATTTAATTCGAGCAGGAAGTTTAGGGAGGACGCGGGGCGCGCGCTGATCCGCTCGTATAATTTCTTTGCCGATGTTCGCGATGCGAGAATGTACACTGTATTGCCATCAATGATATTGTCTGTATTAGTATCCGGTTCTTTATCGCTGGTGATAAGTAGTTTTCTGTTTTACTTCAAATCGAGTATAACATTTGAGAAAGTATTAAATTCATTGCCAAATGAAAATTTAATTGCTTTTATCAGTTATTTATCGTGGCATCCTATAGCGTGTCTGCTGATAATGATAATTCTTGTTTGGCTGCATTTGATATTTATTACCACAATCATAAGGATAGCTGCATATATGGTTATGAACAGGGTATCTTTGAGCAGCGCGTTTTACGTGGTTTCGTGGGCGCATATTCCCGTGTTATTGTTAGTACCCTTCGCAATAGTGCTGTATCGTGTTTTGCAGATTGGCAGTCTTAATATTTATATATATGGTGTGTGGGTGATTTTTTCAATATGGATGGCATTACGTGTTTTGAAAGGAACACACGTGATATTTGATATATCGCCGGGGAAATTATATTTTATTACCGCTATATTAGGTTTGATTTTCTTTGGAGGCTTAGGTTATTATTTTCAGGAAAGTTACTTCACGATCGACTATTTACTTCAAGCACTTCGCGATTTTAAACTCGGAGCATAATATTGTATTTATCAAAACTTGAGATTCTAGGATTTAAATCATTTCAGCAAAAAACAATAGTCAATTTCGTACCGGGAATGACTTCAATTGTAGGTCCTAACGGCTGCGGCAAGACGAATATTGTTGATGCGATCAGGTGGTGTCTTGGAGAACAAAAGAGCAGCACGCTCCGTTCTGATAAGATGGAAAATGTTATCTTCAACGGGACCGCAAACCGCAAGCCAATGGGTATGGCGGAAGTTTCACTGACGATTCAAAATGATAAAGGAATACTGCCTTCGGACTACACTGAACTTGTTATCACGCGAAGAATATTCAGATCCGGTGAAAGCGAATACCTTCTAAATAAAAATATTTGCCGATTAAAAGATATAACCAACTTATTTATGGATACGGGTATGGGGTCGAACGCGTATTCGGTGATTGAATTGAAGATGGTTGAGTCTATTCTTAGCAGCAAAGCAGATGAGCGGCGTGTAATGTTTGAAGAAGCAGCGGGGGTGAATAAGTACAAATTGCGCAGACGGTTGACATTAAAAAAACTTGATGAAGTAATGTCCGATCTTAGCCGCGTGACGGATATTACTTCGGAAGTGGAAAAGAAAGTCACATCGCTTGAACGGCAGGCAAAACGTGCTGACAAATATACAAAACTTACAATGACCTTGCGCGAACTTGAATTAGACTTGTGTGAAAGAGAATTTGCCCTGTTTAATGCACTAAAAATTGATTTGAAAGACCGGAAAGATGTTTCTTTTTCCCGGAAGCTGCAGTTTGAATCGCGAATAAATAAGTTAGATGATGATATACGCGGTGTAAAAGAGCAGCTATATGCTGTTGAACGCGAGCTTCAGGAGCAGCGGCGCAAGATTAGCGGAAAGACCGAAGAGATTCATAAAAACCAGCAAGAACTCTCTGTTTCAGAGGAACGCGGGAAAGCATTGGAGCGGAACATTGCCCGGTTTACGCAGGAAATCGGGGAACTTACCGGTCAGCTGCAAAATGAGCGTGAAGCGGTAGAAGATGCTAAGTTGAATATCATTGATCTTGATGATCGTCTTGAGGGAAAAGCAGCAGAGAAAACAACATTGCAGGCTGAAGTTAATGCGCGCAAGAGTGGACTTGAAGAAAAACGATCGAAGCTAAAAGAATATAATGAACGCGTGATAGCGATTCACCGCGAGTTTTCAAAAAAAGAAAATGCCTTTACAAATCTTCTTTCAACATTGAAACGGGTGAATGCAAATATTGAAAAACAAAATCAGCGTATTATCGCGTTGACGGAAGATATCGCGAAGACGGTTGGATATGTTGAAGAACTCACGCTAAAGAAAAATGAAGCTGAGCATAAACTATCCGGAGCAGAAAGTGAATATCAGGCAATGCAGGATAGAAAACAGCAATATGAAAAAGAACTTGCTGCATTAAAAGAACGAGAGCTTGAAGAACGCGCACTGATAAATTCTTCGCGTGATAAAATTAATTTTCTCAAGCACGTGTTAGAGAGTTTGGAAGGATTTTCCAAAGGCGCGAAAGCACTGCTTGAAGATACAACTTGGAATGTGCAGGAAAAGAATTTGCTGGCAAATATTGGTAACGCCGGTGAAACTTATCGCGTTGCATTAGAGTCAGCATTAAAGAATAATCTAAACAGCATTATTGTCGAGACATTAGAAGATATTCAAAATGGTATCAGGTTTCTTGAAACTAACGAGTTTGGAAAAGCATCTTTCTATTTATCGAACGACAGTAGTACTAAAAAATTAACACTGCTTGATAAACTGAATTTGTTTTCAGTAAATAGGATGAAAAAGAAACTTTCAAGTGAAGAGGATTTCTATGGATGGTGTGATGAACTGATTGAAACTGCTGATAAATGGAAACCGCTTTTTACCAAGCTATTAAGTTCAACAGCAGTTGTCCGTGATTTACAAACTGCATTCGTGTTAAATGAAAAATACGGGCAATTTACTTTTGTTACTTTAAATGGTGATATAATTGACCGTAGCAGATTTATTGAAGGCGGAGCCGCTACAAAAGTGGATGAAACATTGTTTGGCAGACGGCATACGCTAAAAGAATTAACAACGTTACTCCCGCGGCACGAGACACGTTTGGATGAACTGCGTAAACAGATTGAAGAATTAGAAAATACTATTCTTGCCGTTGATTTGAAGAGTGTAGCTGACAGTATAAAGAAGTTAGTGAATGACCTTGCAAATATTGAAAAACAAATTTCTCAGTTTGAATACGAACGTGAAAAGGCGACTTCCGATATTGATAAGAAGCGTGCTGATTTGCAGGAGATGGTAAATCAATCTAAACAGATTGACAGTGAGCGGGAACAATTAGACCAAGATTTGAAAGAGTTTAAAAATCAGGTGCTTTCACTTGAAAATGAGCAGCGGACGTTTGAAGAATCGTTTCGCGAGCTGGAAACCGAGTATTCGGGGTTTACGACAAAATTGAATGTTGTGACAATTGAAATTGAGCGTGTGACGGGTGAGAAAAAGAATAATATTAACGCGGCTAAAAGAAGCGAGCAAAATATTGTTTCAATTGAAAAATCGCTTGAAAAGAAACGTGCCGATATTTCCGATGGGAAAGAGGAAATAGCAATTCTTTCCGAAATGATTGAAGAAAAAAGCGAAAGTCTCAGCGAGCGTTCGATCGCGAAAGGGATATTAGTTGAAGAAGAGAAGGAAATCAACTCCCGTTTTATTGAAATACGTGAAACTATACACAAATTTGAGACAGAGCAGCAGCATATTCGTAAAGAACGCGAGCGTGCCGCGGGGGAAGTTCATCAATGTGAAATGAAATTGACTGAAAATGAAGTTAAAACAGAGAATCTTGTAAATCAGGTGCTTGAAAGTTATTCGCTTAAATTAGAATTAAAAATTTTTGAGGAACTTGCCGAGTTTGATTTTAAGTTGCGTGCTAATGAGGTGGCAGGTTATAAAACACAAGTTAAGAATTTAGGTCCTGTCAATTTGCTGGCGTATTCAGAATATGAAGAAGAGAAGCAGCGATTGGACTTTTTACAGAAACAGCGTGATGATTTGGTGAACTCAGAGAAAGATTTGATCAAGACGATTGAAGAAATAAATACAACTGCCCAAACTTTGTTTATGGAAACATTTGCAAAAATCAGAGAAAACTTTATTAGAATTTTCAGGAGTTTGTTCAACGCGGGTGACGAAGCTGATTTAAAACTTGAAGAGGATACCGATCCATTGGAAGGCAAAATTGAGATTATTGCTAAACCAAAAGGTAAGCGTCCAACATCCATTGAGCTGCTTTCCGGAGGAGAAAAAACTCTTACTGCTATCGCGTTATTGTTTTCGATTTATCTGGTTAAGCCTAGCCCTTTCTGTATTCTTGATGAAATTGATGCACCGCTTGACGATGCAAACATTGACAGATTTACGAAAATAATTCAGGAATTCAGTAAGAACACCCAGTTCATCGTGGTCACGCATAACAAACGCACGATGGAAGCGGCAGATGCTCTTTATGGTGTAACTATGCAGGAAGAAGGAGTCTCCAAATTGGTGAGCGTTCGATTTAATGAGGCTGTAAACGTTGTCGCGTAATACATTATCCCGTGTGAACAGGCTAAATTTTTTCGCGGGGAACATATATGCAACAGCGTGTATTGCTTTGTTTCTGTTTACCGGAATTGGGCACGCGCAATGGACTATTAATAAAGAGCGCGGAAAACGATTAGTTGTTGATACTTATCAGCCAATAAATATTGTAACAGGTGATTTGCGCGATGGAGGGATGTTTGTTGTATGGATGGATAAAAAAGAAAATCCGGATGCAACAATATTGGTGCAGCAGATTGATGTAAATGGTGGAATTAAATTTGTCGCGGACGGGCGTCGGCTTACTGATTTGGATGGCAAAAAGGAAAGCCCTGTTTTGAAAGTAAATGGAAAAAGCGATGCATACATATTATGGAAAGATTTTTCTTATAATACTATTGGTGATTTATATTTGCAGAAAATTGCAGGCACAGGAAATTTTGAGTGGGGTGATATTGGAAGAGTGGCAGGGTTGTGTAAATATCCAGCGATGAGTTATAACCTCTCGGTTGATGCTGAAGGTAATGCATACATTGCATATATTGAGAAAGCTGATTCAGATAATGTTGATTACACGGTAAAAATTCAAAGAATATCAGGCACAGGGGATACTGTATTCCCGCTTGCAGGCGAGCAGGTGACGATGTCGCGGAACATTAAATCTAATGTACAAGTATGTCCGGATACGGCTGACGGAGCTTATATTTTTTGGGTAGAATCAAGGATTGGAAAAAATATTCTGATGATGCAGCATATTGATAAAAGCGGAAATAAAATATACACGAAAAAACCTGAAGAAATATCGGGTATGTCATCAAGCATTGTTAGTTATTCTTTAGTCCAGTCAGCAGCGGGGGAAGTTTTTGTCACGTGGCTTTCAGGTACTAAGGTTAAGGATGCTTACTATCAATTGATTGAAGCTAACGGGAAGAAAATGTTGAGTGAACCAAAGTTAATAGCTTCCGGGGTGAAAGCGACAAAATCTAACTTAACGGCAATAAGTTCAGCAGATTCTACATTTGTTGTCGGATGGATAGCAGAGAAAGCAAACGACAAAAGAGATTTTTCAGCGCAGAAGATTTCGCGGCACGGTGCTATTATTTGGGGTGATGCCGGAAAATCTTTCAGCAGCAAGTTGTCGCAAAAATTTTCAGGAAGTATTTCAACAGATAAATATTCTAACATCTATGCATCTTGGATAGAAAGAAAAACACAACTTTCAAATGAATTTGTTTATGGGCAGAAACTCAACGCGGTGGGAGTACCTCAATGGGATTCAACGGGTGTGCCTGTGCTTTTGTCAAAGAATACAGAGAAGAGTTATTTGACATCGTTCGCGGATAAGCGGCAGGGTATGGTTGTCGTGTTTCGTGAAGGCATTCATAATGATTTATCGAAGACATCGCGTATTGATTATGGCATCTATGGTCAACGTCTCTACGCGGAAATAAACGCCGTGAGCGTAATTGCAGATTTGAACGCCACCGTTGAAGGGGATAATATTATGGTAGCATTCAAAACAAGTAATGAGTCTAAAACCAATGCATATCGTATTGAAAAGTTTTTGCTTAAATCTATCAAAGATACAGCGTGGACGAATGTTACCGTGATAGATTCTAAACCGTTCCCTGGCAGTAATGAGTATCGCTATTCATTTATGCCTGACTCAGACGGAATTTATTATATTCGAGTTGTTCAGCTCGCGGGCAACAGCCCTATTGCAGCTTCTGAGATTCAGAAAGTAAGCTATATCAGAGAGTATGGTGAAAAGATTGTAGTGCTGCAAAATATTCCGAATCCGGTTTCAGATTCGACCGTGGTAAATTACTATTTGCCTCGCGGAATGCCGGTTAGGATTGAGTTTTACAACTCACGTATTGAGAAAATCAATGAAGTTAATTTGAGTGACACACGGCAGGGAAGAAACTTCTACGTGTTTAAACCAGGGAGACTTCCTGACGGCATTTATTTTTTTCGGTTTTCCGCCGGCGATGTTCTCACTGTGAAAAAATTTGTTATTGCAAGATAAGGAAATGGGCGTTTCGGATCACTTTGGTTTTATTCAGGGTTCACCACTCAACAATCGTATGATAATAAATACTCATAGAATAAAGGTGTTTATCGATTTTGACGGTACTATTACCAAAATAGATACAGGGGAAGAGATATTCAGAAGATTTGGCAAACAGCCTGATGCAGATAGAATTATCGAGGATATCAGGGAGGGTATTATTACGGCAAAGGAAGGCTGGGTGCGATTGTTTGCATCTGCTCCGGATATGACAATAAAGAATATCTATTCAATAATGGATGATATATTTATTGATGAGAATTTTGTTGAGTTTCATCAGTTATTGAAAATTCAAAATATACCGCATTTTATTTTGAGTGACGGGTTTGAAAATTACATACAATTTATTTTGCAGCGGGAAGGACTGCAGGATATTCCTGTGTTTTCAAATCGACTGATTGAATCTGGAAGTAACGGTTTGATGCCTCAATTTCCGTATATGGATGAGGAGTGCAGAGATTGCGCGAATTGCAAACGCGATCATATTATTGAGCAAAGCGGCGATGAGGAATTTACCGTGTATATCGGGAACGGAAGCTCTGATACTTGTCCGGCTCAGTTTTGTGATTATGTTTTCGCGAAGGATGACTTATTGAAATTTTGCAGCAGGGAAAAAGTAACGTGTTTTTCGTATAATAATTTTGCTGATGTGCAAAATGTGTTTATACAATTGCTGCAAAGAAAACGCCTGAAGAAAAAACATCAGGCTGTATTGAAAAGAAATGAAGTTTATAAATTAGGATAAAAATGCAGAATAAATTGGCACGCGTATTTTTTAAATTTAGGAGTTATACTCCAATACCTTTTTTAATATTAATGATGGTGTTCGCAAATCCGAATGTTTTTACTATTATATGTGGTTTGGTTATTGTAATTGTTGGCGAGTCAATTCGTTTCTGGGGAGTGAGCTGGGCAGGCAGTGAAACACGTACAACGGGACCTGTCGGCGGAACATTTTTGATTATCAGCGGTCCTTTTGCTTTTACTCGCAATCCGCTTTATGTCGGAAATTTATTAATGTATTGTGGATTTGGCATTATGTCAAACGCGTATTTTCCGCATTTGCTCATAGCGGCCTTTTTGTTTTTTGCACTGCAGTATCATTTGATTGTAGGCGAGGAGGAAGGCTATCTTCGCCAAACATACACGGAGCAATATGCGCTTTATACGAAAAATGTACCGAGATTTTTCCCGAGACTGACTCCGTATAAGGACTATAAAATTATTCAGCCTCAGATGGATATTAAAGCGGGTTTCCGCTCGGAGACAAGAACATTACAGGCTATGCTTGTGGTGACTATGATTGTGATGATTCGTTGGTACACAACTTTTTAATTCAATATTAAATGAATTCTGCCGAGAAGATATTAATAATTGCTGGTGAAGCCTCAGGTGATTTACACGCAGCTGAAGTGATGGCAGAGCTTAAATTACGAGGCAGCGGCATTGAGTTTTTCGGTATTGGCGGTGACAAGATGATTGATCAAGGACTTAATGCTCTTTATCACTCAAACAATATGGCGTTTCTTGGCTTTACCGAAGTTGTAAAGCATTTGCCGTTCATATTGAAAGTTAAGCGTGCAGTTTTGGAATTAGTAAAAGCCAAGAACATTAAGAAAGCTTTGCTTGTTGATTATCCGGGGTTTAATCTGAATATTGCAGGCTCGTTGAAAAAACTTGGAGTTGCCGTTTATTATTACATTTCACCGCAGATATGGGCGTGGCGTAAAGGAAGAATAAAAAAGATACACGAACGTGTTGATATGATGATGACCGTGTTTCCGTTTGAAGAAAAAATGTATAAGGATGCGGGAATCCATTCGGAGTTTGTCGGACACCCGTTAATTGAAGAAATTAAATCATATTCGTTTATTGATAAGATTGAGCTATATGAAAAATACGGATTTGATAAAAATAAAGAATTATTGTTGATTCTTCCCGGGAGTAGAAAACAGGAAGTCGAAAGAATATTCCCTGCAGTGAGTGCCGGCGTGCTTAAATTGGCAGACACTTTTAATTTTCAACCGGTAGTGGTTTGCGCTCCTTCGTTGAAAGATGAATTTTTGCAGAGAATAGTGAAAGACAGCGCGTTCAGGATTGTCCGCGGCGATGTTTATAATTTTATGAAGCACGCGGTGCTGGGAATTATTAAATCCGGAACATCTACATTGGAAGCAGGATTAATGGGTCTGCCGATGATAGTTGTTTATAAGACAAGCAGCATTACTTATCTGATTGGCAAGAATGTTATCGAGATAGATAACATAGGGTTGGTAAATATCGTTTTAGGGAAAACTGCAATGCCTGAGCTTATTCAAAAGCAGTTAAATGAAAAAGAGATTTACAAATGTGGTTCCCGAATTATGGATACCGATGTGTATAAGGCGATGAAATCAGAATTGAAATCAATCAACGCGTTGCTTGGAACAAAAAAAGCATCTAAGCGGGTCGCGGAGTTATTGATGGACGCGATATGAATACAAGAACGATTAGGCAAGGTTTGCTCAGGACAATCGGTAATTTGTTTCTTGGCAGATTAATCGAGGTGTTAGTAAAAACATTGCACATAGAATTTCATAATCAGCAGGTACTTGATAATTTGGAACGAAACGGCGAACATTTTATTTTGGCATTTTGGCACGGGACAATGCTGCTTCCGTGGCACGTGTTCAAAGATAAAAAATATATGGGACTGACAAGCCAAAGCAAGGACGGTAATGTTCTGGCAAAGCTTTTGTCCAGATGGAATTATGTCGTGACAAGGGGTTCAAGTTCACAAGGAGGGAAGGTTGCCTTGGCAATAATGATCGACTTTGCAAAATATGAAGGCAGCGTGATGGTAACGCCTGACGGACCTCGCGGACCAGGAATGAAATTTAAAGCAGGTGCTGTTGTTGCATCCCAGCGAAGCGAAAGTCCTTTGGTGCTTCTTGGCGTTGGTTATGAAAAGAAATGGCAGTTGAGGAGCTGGGACAAGTTCCAAATTCCGAAGCCGTTTTCAAAAGTCCGGTTGGTGTTTTCGCAGCCGGTACGTGTTAATAAAATGGCTCAACGCGATGAAGTATCTATGGCAATTGAACAATGTGACAGTGATTTGAATGCACTGCAAAAAGAAGCCGAGCAATTGTGCAAATGAAATTACTTGATGTAGCTCAGGTAATGACTCTCCCGTTTATACCGATTTATTCGGTGCCGGTAAAACTGCGCAATTTGTTCTTTGATTTTGGTTGGTTTCGACAACAGAAAGTTGATGCAAAAATAGTATCGGTTGGCAATATTACAGTGGGAGGTTCCGGAAAAACACCGATGTCGATATATGTAATTAAAACACTGCAATCCATTAATATAAAAGTTGCAGCATTGAGTCGCGGTTATGGACGTGAAACAACAGGCTTTCGGGAGGTGAGTGACGGAACCCAAATGTATTTGGAAGTGCAAAATTCAGGCGATGAAATGTATCTGACTGCACTTGAATGCAGCTGTCCTGCCGCTGTCAGCGAAAGCAGAGTGGAAGGTGCAATCGAACTTATACAAAAGTATAAGCCGGATGTAATAGTTTTGGATGACGCGTTTCAGCACAGGTGGATTAAGAGAGATTTGGATATCGTGTTATTCGACCAAAGATTTTTGATGCAAAATAATCCGTTGCGTAAAATGTCATTACCAACAGGCAGTATGCGTGAACCATTCAGCTCACTTATTCGCGCGGATTGCGTGGTAATTAACAGAAAGTTTTCCGCGCGTGCGGATGCAGATAAAAAGATTGACCGATTTGCCGATGGTAAGAAAATATTTCACGCTTGCTATAATGCACTTGGATTTATTGACGTGCGAAACGGAAGACAATATAACCCCGCGGATTTTCAGGGACAAATCAGTTTGGCAGTATGCGGGATAGCTTCTCCTCATTCTTTTTTTAGCGCGTTGGGCTCTATGAAAATCAGCGCGGAACATAGGATAGTTTTTAAAGACCATAAACGGTATAAGAATGAAGAAGTGCAAAAGATTCGGAAAGAGTTTTATGCAAAGAATTGTTATTCGGTTGTAACAACGCAAAAAGATGCAGTAAAGCTGATGCAGTTCAAAGAAGAATTAGATGATATCGATATATATTATTTGAAGATTGAACTTGAAATTGAAGAGCGTGAAGAGTTTAAAGAATATATGACGGCAAAGTTGTTTGCCGGTGATTAAAACATTTTTTTTAATAACGGTTCGGCAAGTGTTGAATCACAATCAGCCGGACATATCAACGAAACAATATAGGAGATAAAATAGTTATGGCAGCGAGCAAAACCTCGAAGTTAGTCTATTTTTTCGGTGGAAAAAAAGCTGACGGCAAAGCAGAAATGAAATCTTTGCTCGGCGGTAAAGGTGCTAATTTAGCCGAGATGGTTAATATTGGTTTGCCGGTACCGGCCGGTTTTACAATTACAACGGAAGTATGTACTTATTTTACTGATAAGAAAAGCTACCCGAAAGAATTGCAGAAGCAAATAACAGATTCGATAAAGAAAGTTGAAAAAGAGATGGGAGCCAAATTTGGCGACCCAAAAAATCCTCTTTTGCTTTCAGTTCGTTCAGGTGCACGTGCTTCAATGCCCGGAATGATGGATACCATTTTGAACCTCGGTTTGAATGATACTACCGTTCAAGGAATAATTAAGAGTACCAATAATCCGCGCTTTGCTTATGATTCATATCGCCGCTTCGTGCAGATGTATGGTGATGTTGTGTTAGGATTAAAGCCGGTTAATAAACACGACTCGGATCCTTTTGAAGTTATCTTGGAAAAGAAAAAAGAAGACCGCGGAGTGCATCTTGATACTGAATTAACAGCTGATGATTTGAAAGAATTGGTAGCGGAATTTAAAGCTGCAATTCTCGAACAAACAGGACAAGAATTCCCTGATGATCCGGTTAAACAATTGTACGGCGCAATAGGAGCAGTGTTTGCTTCTTGGATGAATGAACGCGCGATTGTTTATCGTAAATTGAATGATATTCCTGCATCGTGGGGAACTGCAGTTAATATTCAATCTATGGTATTTGGCAATATGGGCGAAGATTCCGGTACCGGTGTTGCATTCACTCGCGATGCGGCAAGCGGCGAAAACATTTTCTATGGTGAATATCTTTTCAATGCCCAAGGCGAAGATGTTGTGGCGGGTATCCGTACACCGCTTCCTATTTCAGAATTGAAAAAAGCAAGACCAAAAATTTACGCCCTGCTTGATAAATTCCGTAAAATTCTTGAAAATCATTACACGGATATGATGGATATCGAATTCACTATTCAGCAAGATAAATTGTGGATGCTGCAATGCCGTGTAGGTAAAAGAACCGGTTTGGCTGCAGTACGCATAGCTTTGGAGATGGTGAAAGAAGGCTTAATCAAAAAAGAAGAAGCTTTACTTCGTATTGAACCAAATCAGCTGAATCAATTACTTCGTCCTATCTTTGACCTGAAAGAAAAACGCAAGATGATTGATGAAGGCAAATTTATGACCAAGGGCTTGAATGCCGGTCCCGGTGCCGCTTCAGGCAAGATTGCACTTTCAGCACACGATGCTGAAATTATGGCAAACAACGGCGATAAAGTTATCCTTGTGAGAATTGAAACTTCACCTGAAGACATTAAAGGAATGAATGCTTCTGAAGGAATTTTGACTGCTCGCGGCGGAATGACTTCACACGCTGCTTTGGTTGCCCGTCAGATGGGTAAAGTTTGCGTTGCAGGCTGCGGTAAATTGAAAATTGATTATGCAAAAGGCACGGTGGGCGTTGAGAATAAAGACATCGTACTTAATGAAGGTGATTATATTTCTATTGATGGAACAACCGGCGAAGTGATAGCGGGGAAAATTGAAACCCGTCCTTCTGAAGTTGTTGAAGTGCTTCTGAATAAAACGCTTGATCCTAAAAAATCACGTGAGTTTCAGATGTATGATTCATTGATGAAGTGGGCTGATAGCTACCGAACGCTTGACATCAGAACAAATGCCGATCAGCCTGATCAAGCTGCAAACGCGATTGCATTTGGCGCGCAGGGAATTGGTCTTTGCAGAACAGAGCATATGTTTTTTGGCGGCGACCGTATTATGGCAGTCCGCAAAATGATTGTTTCTGAAACTGCTGAAGGAAGAAGAGCTGCATTGGCTGAATTGCTTCCTTTCCAGAGAGCAGATTTCTTTGATATCTTTAAAGCAATGAAAGGTTACCCTGTAACAGTCAGAACTTTAGATCCGCCGCTGCACGAATTTTTGCCTCATCAAAAAGCAGAGCAGGAAGAACTTGCTAATGCTCTTGGAATCAGCTTTGATCAATTGATGGCAAAGATAGAATCATTACACGAGTTCAATCCTATGCTCGGATTCAGAGGATGCCGTTTAGGTCTTATTTATCCAGAAATTACTGAAATGCAGGCACGTGCTATTTTTGAAGCTGCTTGCGATGCAGTGAAAGCGGGAATCAAGGTAAAACCTGAAATTATGATTCCTTTGGTTGGTGATGTAAATGAACTGAAAGGTCAAAAAGAAATTGTTGTTAATGTTGCAAAACAAGTAATGGCAGAGAAAAAAGTGAAAATTCAGTATATGGTTGGAACTATGATTGAATTGCCGCGCGCAGCTCTGCTTGCAGATGAAATTGCAACCGAAGCTGAATTTTTCTCATTCGGCACTAACGATTTGACGCAAACAACATTCGGTCTTTCGCGCGATGATGCAGGTTCATTCCTGCCTAAATATGTCGAAATGGAAATCCTGCCAAACGATCCGTTTGAAGCATTAGATCAACGCGGAGTTGGTCAGCTGCTCAAGATTGGCGTGAGCAAAGGCAGAAGCACCAAACCGGACTTAAAGATTGGTATCTGCGGCGAACACGGCGGCGAACCAAGTTCAGTTGAGTTCTGTCATAGTATCGGATTAAACTACGTGAGCTGTTCACCTTTCCGCGTTCCAATCGCGAGAATGGCTGCCGCGCGCGCGGTTGTGAAAGAAATGGCGGCAAAGAAAACTACAGGTAAAAAGCCTGCAGCTAAAAAAGCAGCCGTTAAAAAAAATAAGTAATAATTAAAGACAACAAGTACCGGAAAACCGCGTGCAGCGGTTTTCCTTTCCTTGTTGATTAGCCTCCGGAAACGGTGGGCTTTTTTTATAAAGTAAAGGTACGAGCAAGTATGAAATTGTCAGATTTTAGTTATAATCTGCCCAAAACGAGTATACCCAAATATCCTGTTTCACCGCGGGACAAATCAAAATTGATGGTTCTTGACAGAGAAAAGCAAACGATTGATATCAAGAGTTTTACCAATTTGGTTGACTATTTTGAAGAGGGTGACTGCGTTGTTGTGAATGAGACCAAAGTGTTCCAAGCGCGTTTATTTGGCAAGAAGGAAAAAACCCAGGCAATAATAGAAGTGTTTTTGCTCAGGGAGTTAAATGCACGTGAATGTATTTGGGATGTGATAGTTGATCCTGCAAGAAAAGTACGCATTGGTAATAAGATTTATTTTACGGATGATTTGTGGTGTGAGATTATTGATAATACAACCTCACGCGGACGTACCGTGCGGTTTAATCAATCGACTGATGTATTTAAGGCTGTGGAGAAAATCGGTGTTACACCGCTCCCTCCATATATCAAACGCGAAGCTGAACCAAGTGATAAGGAAAATTATCAAACCGTGTTTGCAAAAACAGACGGCAGCGTTGCCGCGCCAACGGCGGGATTGCACTTTTCTAACCGTATGATTGAAAAATTAAAAAAGAAGGGTGTAGATTTTGTTCCTGTTGTTCTTCATATTGGTCTTGGTACATTTCGCCCCGTAGAAGTTGAAGATTTAACTAAACATAAGATGGATTCGGAATTTTTTGAAATCACGAAAGATTCTGCAGACAGAATAAACAACACCATTAACACCGGTAAAAAAGTGTTTGTCGTTGGCACAAGTACAACCAGAGCACTTGAATCATCTGTTACTGCTGATAGATTAGTTAGACCAAATAGCGGATGGACGGATAAATTTATCTTCCCTGAATATGATTTTAAGATTGTAGATAAATTAGTAACAAATTTTCACGTCCCTGAATCAACCCTGTTGATGCTGGTGGCGGCTTTTGGCGGAACTGAATTTGTGATGAAAGCATATAGAAAGGCACTGAAAGAAGATTTCAACTTTCTCAGCTTTGGTGACGCGATGCTGATTCTATGAGTCTGGCTGTAGTTCTGCCTGCTGCAGGTTCGGGAAGCCGAATAGCATCAAAAATGCCTAAGCAATATTTGAAGTTTGAAAATAAGGAACTAATTGCTTACACCTTAGAAGCATTTGAGCAGCACCCGATGGTGACTGAAATTATCGTTGCTGCTTCAAAGGACTACTTTCCTGTTTTGAACAGGATCAAAAAGAGATATGATATATCTAAACTAAAAACTATTGTAGAAGGAGGGAAGGAGCGGCAAGATTCGGTATATAACGCGCTTGCTTCTCTTCGTTTACAATCGGGGGATTATGTCGCGGTACACGATGCAGCCAGACCTCTTATTTCAAAGGCTGTTCTTACCTTGGCATTTAAAACTGCCAAGGCAAAAGGAAATGCTGTAGTGTGTGTGCAGGGACGGGATACACTCTTGCGTGCCGGTAAGGATTGTTTTGAGTATGTTGATCGCGAAGATATATTTTATGTTCAGACGCCGCAGATATTTATTTATGAAAACTTGTTTGAGGCAATGAAGAAAGCACAGGATGCAGGGTTAAAGTTTCCTGATGAATCATCATTGATGCATCACTACGGTTTCCGGATAGAAATTGTAGAAGGTTCCTTGTTAAATTTTAAGGTAACAACACCGAGTGATGTGGCAATATTAAAGGAGATATTGAAAAAATAAAACTATTCGCGGGGATAAATTCCAATCTTTTTTTTGATTTTTCATTACGCGCGATTTGGGCTAAACTTTTTTAAGTAATTTTCGATTATGTATATAAGAAAAATAATATTCAATAGATGAAAGAAGATGCTCGAGGATTCGATAAATTCCGCGGATATGTCCGGCGAATCGTACGAAGATCAGATACTCTCGTTGGAAGTACTCTCTTCAAAACTAAGAAGTTTTGCAAAGGAAAATTTCCCTGAGTTTTCAGCCAATCCGGTGACTCATTTGGACATCATCAGGGATTCGGCTGCTTTACGTTCTTTCAATCTGCCAAAAGAGTATAACGAATTTTTCATCACGTTCGATACTGCCAAATATCTATTCATTTCCGATGCTCCTATCATAACCAAATGCGAAGAATATATTGCCCACTCAAAGCGTGTTCGTTCTATTCAAAATGAGAACCTGTTCGAAATAAAAAAGTTCTATCTCAAGTGGTGTATAGAAAAGAATGAGCGGGAAACAGAGTATTTCGCGCTTTCAACGCTTAACCTAATTGAGCGAAACGCTAATAAAGAAAACTTTATGAAATATTTCTATGCTGCAAATATCTTCATATTTGGAAGTAAACGCCGCTCTCTTGCAAAAGCCTTAGAATATCTTGAATTAGCCGAAAAAACTCTTGCTGCCACTTCTTTACAAGATGACTATAAAGTTGAGATTTCATATATTATTCAGCTTTTTAAAGGATTTGCATATATATCCGACAATGACAAAGAAAATGCCGGAGTAGCATTGAGCGAAGCCTTAGTGATGAAACAAAACGGGGTAACAGCGAACCTATTTTCAGTTCTTTACCCGTTAAGCGAAGATGAATCACAATTAACTCTTACCCGGCTTAATAGTGTTGTTGATTATGATGTTCAGCGGTTTTCGTTCGCGATTGAGCACAACAATTTAAATTTATTCAATTTCTTTCTTAGAACGGCTATCACTTATAATATTTTTCGTGTTCCGGAATTTGCCCCCAGTTTATTGGATATAAAAACTATTCTTGAAGTTGCTGCCGCGGGCCAGCAGGAAATTTCTACAAAATTATACCAAACTACGAGCCTGCTGAAAGGAAGTAATTATAGCGATTATTTCACTGATAAATTCAAAAAAGATTTAGATTTTTCTATATCGTTTTTAGAGAGATATAAATCATTCAAAAACTTATTTGTTTCGCTTTCGTTGCCTAAACTGCAGCAAAAAATGGTTGATGGCATCAACACTGTTAAGCAAAATCTTAAGGGTACAATTTATTCTAATATTATGAAAGAATTGGATGTTTTTGATGTACAGTTAAGGGAACTGTTTGCTAAAATTCAGCATTTAGGGGATGAATTAGAAAAAAATAAGGCGGTAATAAAAATACGCTCGCAAGAATCAGTAGATGAAACTGAAAAAAAGTATAATACGGTTATAAGTAGTTTAGAATCAAAAATCAGCAACATTGATTCTTCGACTGAATATGATCCCGCGTCCGTGTTCAATAATATTATGGTCTATAATGTAATTATATCCATAGTTCTTTTTATAATTGGAGGTTTTATTAGTAGTTTTGGGCATCAGGGTAATACTCAAATTTCCGATATGTTTGGTTCGATATTCATTTATGGTGTAAAGTGGGGCGGGTTCGTGTTTCTTGGCGGACTAATTATTGCTCTCATCTCGTCTGCTTCCAAAGTGCTTGAACGATCAAATGAAAAGCATCGATTACAAAAAAAACTCACTGCCTGTAAAAACCAAAAGGAACGCGCGTTGGAAAGATTAAAAAAAGATTTAGAGCGGCGGATATTAGCGGTTGAAGAAGCTATTCAATCACGAGTTAAGGAATCTCAAAAAAAAATTGACCTTACAAAAGTTGATAAAGAAGAACGTGAGAAAGAGCTAAAAGAATATGCCTCTAAGGAAATTTCTGAACACCTAAAGAAAATTGATGAATTGGTAAAAATCAGCACGTGAAGAATGGTATTCTTGAGGAATATATTTTTTTTGTATGCCGGTCGCCCTTACGAGTCCCAAAATAGAAATAAACACTATGCTTGTGTATAGGTACCTTGTGGAACTGTGAAATAGAACGTACTTCCTACATTTTCTATGCTTTCCACCCAAATTTTGCCGCTATGTTTTTCAACAAATTCCTTGCATAGAATTAAACCCAAACCGGTGCTGGGTTCGTTGTCTGTTCCTCGCGCGCCCACATCTTCACCTAACTTGAAGAGCTTATCAATATTCGCGGAGGGAATGCCGATTCCGGTATCTGTTACCGATATTTCAATCATCCCGTCTTCTCGTTCTATTGCATTTCCAACCACTTTACCGCCTTTTCTCGTGAACTTTACAGCGTTTGCCAAAAGGTTTCTCAGGACAGTCGAAATCATTTTTTCATCAGCTAAAATATGCAGAGTCTCCGGTATTTCATTGATGATGGAAATGTCTTTTTGAGATGCTCTTAGTTTAATAGAATCAATGTTCTGCAAAAAAAGACCGGATAAATTTATATCATCAGGAATAAGTTTAATGGAGTCTTTTTGAAGTCTTGCCCATTCCAGCAAATTATCTATTAATTTATAAACATTTTCCACCGATTCATATAATGATTTACTGATTTGAATAATATCAGCACGCGGCATTTTTGGGCTTTCTGCTGCCATAATTTCGGATAATCCCAATAAACCGGCAAATGGACTTCTCAAATCGTGGGCAATTATGGAGAAGAATTTATCTTTTCCTATGTTGATTTGTTTAAGTTCATTGTTTATTTCAATTATTTTTTCTTCCGCCCGCTTAAGATGGGAAATGTCTATTGTTGAAACAACGCAGGAAATGCCATCAAGATTCAAAGGAGCCGCGCTTACTTGTGTCCAAACTATTTCGTCATCTTCTTTTTTGACCCCAATTGTAACATTCTTAATAACTCTATTTTCCTTAACCGCGCGAGTACTTGGCAACTCTTCAGCGGACATTAGTTCACCGTCCGCGCGAAAATAGCTTCGTTGTTTATGCCTTCCTTGTATTAAATTTTCTGACTCTATTCCAAGAATACTGCTAAGTGCCGCGTTGAAATCAACAATCTCGTTTTGTTTATCAAGAATAGAGATACCAACCGGCAGAATTGAATAAAGGGCTCTCCATTTTGCCTCGCTGGCACGAAGTGCCGCTTTTGCCTGCTTGCGCTCGATACCTACGGCAATTTGGCTTCCTACCGTTTCAAGAAATTGAACATCCCGCTCTGAATACGTATTATCATCCTCGTAATTTTGAATAACCAAAACGCCGGTTACAGTGGAAGAGGTTTGTAATGGTACACCTAACCAAGCGGCAGATTGTGGACCAACTAACTCAGTTTCGTTTTGTGCAGCGAGACGGCGAAATGATTCTTTTGTAAGCAGTAACGGCTTGCCGGTTCGAAATACGAATTCCGCGCAGCTATTTTCCATTGATGATGGGGGAACCTGTTCGAAATAATCGATAAAATACGGAAAGTTAAATAGTTTTGTATCCCGATCAAAAAGAGAGATGAAGCAATTATCCGCGTAAAGTCGTTTCTTGAGTGAGTTATGTGCTAATTTCAGAAATTCCGCGATACTTGAAGTGGATGTAATTCCATCAGCAATTTCTTTCATAACCTGTCGTTCTAACTCGGTTTGTTTCCGTTCAGTAATGTCAGTTACAATCATCAGAATCGCGGGTTTATTTTGGAACGTAGTCGGTGTTGGCGCAACTTCAGCGATAATTATACTATTATCGTGTCTTAAAACTCTTCTTTCATTAACCGGAAGTGAATTGCCGGATTCGAGCATTTCTTTTACCCGCCGGCTGACAATTTCACGTTCTATCGGATGAACAAAATCTAAAATCGTTTTTCCTAGAATATCCTTTGAATCCGTGACCCCGTAGAGAGATAGAGCCGCGGGGTTGGCAAATACAATTTTCCCCTCGCTTTGAACGAAAATAGCACTCGGGGAATTTTCAACGATTATTTTATACTGCTTTTCCGCTTCGCGTAATTGAAGTTCTAATGTATGCTCTGTTTTCCAGTGTTGTGCTTCCTCCATTGCTTTTGCCCGCAACCGGTTACCCCGCGAAATTAAAATAAAGCCACCGACAAATGAAATTAAAATGAAAATAAAAAGTATTACTGTCTTTATAAGATTACTATGAAGACTTTCGGTTACTTCTTCAAGCGGGATATTCAGGGCAATTTTCCAAGAAATATTTTTAAAATTAAGTGTCGAAAAACTCGACAATACTTCAGGTCTTTTATTTAGTTTATATGAAATGGTACCTGAAGGTTTTAAAAGTATTGTATCAACATAATTGAACGATTCGTGGCATTCTAAGCAATTGTTATCCTGAGCATATATATTATTATTCAGCATTTCAGGATGCTCAGAATGATATAAGACTGTTCCGTCAGAATCCAGTATCCAGGAATACTCGTTTGTATCGTGTATACTGTCTTTAGAAAATTGATTGATAACGTAACTTAAATCAGCCACTGCCAACACTATTCCGGCAAACTGCCCTGCAAACTTTCCGGTTTGATTGGTAATTATTGGCGAGGCAATTATAATATTAAAATCAGTTTTTTTGACCGATTTTGCAAATATATCGGGAATATCGGTCGAAATCAATTGTTTCCCTTTATTTTCAAGCAGGGATGCCTGCCTGAAAAAATCACTGTCCTCGTGTTTACTGAAAAGCGCGTTCTTTTCCGTTGAATAAACTATGACACCGTTTTCATCATAGACGCTGATAGATTTCACGTGATCCTTTTTCAGATACTCAAAATAGTTTTGAACGGAAGCAGCTATGTTTTCGGTTTTATGGTTATTTGAAATAGATTCAGTGATAAGTTCAATTGCTCGCGATTCTTCACTCAAGCTTTCTTCCAATTCATTGGATATGTGCCAAGTATCAGCAAGTTGATGTTGCCCGAAACTTTGTATCATTTCCTTTTCCGCTGAATGATGCAGTTCAAATAAGAGAAAAGCACTAATCAAGAGGATGATAGCGGAAAAAACAAGAAAAATTTTTGGTTTCATAATATATCTTCTATTTACTTTCAGGATTAAATATATTAAAGCGACTTTTAGCATAACTATTCGAGATGCTAATTTAAAATACACTTTGTGCTATTTTAAATAAATTGCTGTTCGAATCCAACCTAAGTTCGATGAACTAAGAAAATACACGTTAAACGATAATATAGAGCGATGAACTATAAGAGAAAAAAAGAAACCGAGTATTTCACTATGTGTTTGTCCACAAATAACCTTTGCCTACTCGGCGTCTTCGCGTGAGAAAGTGTTAATGTTATTTCTAAACGAGTCCTTATGATATCATACTAACAATTAGAGTTTGTCATTAATTGCCTTTGGAACCGTGAAATAAAACGTGCTGCCAACATTTTTACGGCTTTCTACCCAAATTTTACCGTTATGTTTTTCAACAAATTCCTTGCATAGAATTAGTCCCAAACCCGTGCTGGGTTCGCCCTCTGTTCCGGTTGTGCCAACTTTTTCGCCTAATATAAACAGCTTATCAATCATATCTTTGTGAATGCCGACACCGGTATCTGTTACAGAAATTTCAATCATCCCGTCTATTGTTTCCTTTGCTCTGACTGTAACATTTCCGCCCTTTCGCGTGAATTTCACCGCGTTTGCCAAAAGATTTCTCAGAATAGTAGAAATCATTTTTTCATCGGCATATATTTTATCGATGCCATCACTCTCGTGGAATATGGCTATTCCTTTTTGCCGTGCTCTTTCTTTTATTGAATCTATACTCCCGATAAACATTTCAGATAAACCAAATTCGATAGGAATAAAATCGCTCGCTCCTTTTTGAAACATAGCCCATTCCAATAGATTTTCAACCAGCTTATAAAGATTTACCACCGAATCACGGACTAATTTACTCAAGTTCGCGTATTCCTCTATTGACAATATGTTGTCTTCAGATGTCATCATTTTGGTAAATCCTAACAATCCGGTGAAAGGACTTCTCAAGTCGTGAGCGATGATTGAAAAGAATTTGTCTTTTTCGGCATTTCTTCTTTGAAGTTCTAAATTAGTTCTGCATAGTTCATCTTCCAAGTGCCTGCGTTCAGTGATGTCGTGAGTGACTGACAACAGACCTCTCGGTTTCCCATCTGTATCATACAACGTGGAACAACTGAATTCACAATAATATGATGTCCCGTTTTTTCTCAAGAACGAATACTCGACATTTCTAACCATCCCCTCGATAGAAATTTGTTGAAGCATTTCAAAGGCTTTTATACGATCTTCCACAATAAATAAGTCCAAAATGTTATTTCCAATCATTTGCAGAACAGATTCGTATCCGAATATTTCACAGGCGGCAGGATTCGCTAATATAATAGTCGCGTTGAGGTCTAACAAAACAATTGCATCCGGCGATGTATTATTAATTGTATGAAATATTTCCTCGCTTTCACGCAAACGGGACTCCTCCGATTTTCGCAAGGTTATGTCACGTGCCGAAGCGCAAAGGCATTTACGGCTTCCAATAGCTATGACGGCTGTATTAATTTCAACATCCCATATCCGTCCATCACGAGCGCGGTGTTTTGTTGTAAAAGATCGGGGATTATCGATAAATTCGCCTATCCTTATCAATAACTCTTCCTTGGAAAATTTAACATCCCAGTCAGCCACGTTCATATTCAGAAGCTCTTGGCGTGTATAACCCAATAGTTTACAAAAAGAATCATTAGCTTCCAAGACATTCCCGTTTTCGTCAAGAATATGAAGTCCATCGCTTACCATTTGAAGCAAGGTTTGTTGGCGAAACGCGTGAAGAGCTTCTTGTGTTTTCTTGAGATCCGTGATGTCCTGAGCTGAAAATAACACGCGCGGTTCATCGTTTATTGTAATCACCTCCGCCGACATCAGAATATGTTTTACTTGACCTGATTTGGTCTTCAATTCGGCATCCAGATTGCGCAGCGAACCGGATTTGAGAAGCTTTGAATATACATCTGTTCTCTGTTCCGGATGTACCCATAAGTTCAAATTCTCTGTTTTTCCCCCGATAACATCTCTCTCAAACTCACTCAATGTCAAAAATTCATTGTTTACATCTATTACGCGTTCATCCGCGAGAGAAGAGATCATCATAGCACAGGGACTTGAATAGAAGATTTTGTGAAATTTTTCTTCGCTTTCACGAACAGCTTTTTCGGATTGCTTATGCCCGTAATCTAATAAGCCATTAATATATTCTTTATTAAAAGCTGCTTTCAGAGATTGATTCTCTTGTTTAAGCTGTTCTAATTCATTTAGAAGTTCATCGTAGGATTTAGAAGGATTTGCCATACAACACCTTGGAAATATATTTTGTCTATAAAATGGAATTTAGTTAAAAAATTATACAAAATTAATAATAATTTACAGTATTTCCAACAACCTTGTGAAACTTGACACATTATAGATAAATGTTTTTTAACTATATTATTCCAAATCGATAACAAGTTAAGTAACTACTTTAGTCTCCTGAAATCAAGAAAATATACGGTACTGATATTATGTCCCAAAGGGACTAAATTTGAATAACCGTGAGTGACAACT
>CAIYTF010000136.1 GCA_903929035.1 uncultured Ignavibacteriales bacterium | reverse complement strand
CCAACAATAAAGATGTTGGAAATATCACCTGAAGAAAATCCAAAAACGATTAAAATTGAAGTACCTTATATTAATATCGACAAAGGTGAATATGATACTCCCCAAAACCTGGACATGAAGTTAAGATAGAATTGTATTATCTTTAAACAAAAATTTTATGTCAACATCAAGGAGGAAATTCAGTAAAGAATTCAAATCAAAAGTGGTTTTAGAATCATTAAAAGAGCGCGAGACCTTAGAAAGTTTAGCCAAGAAGTATGAACTTACGCCTACTCAAATATCGATTTGGCGTAGTCTTGCGCTGAAGAATTTCGGGAACGTATTCAGTTCAGAGAGTTCCGAGGATAAAGACAGCGACATAGATCGTCAAATTTTGTATGCTCAAATAGGCGAACTCAAAGTTCAGAATGAATTTCTAAAAAAAAAGCTGCGCTGAGAGGCCCCTGTGAACGTAAGAATATGGTTGAACCCAACCACAATGCGTTGAGTATATCCACTCAGATAGAGTTGCTATCAATTCCAAGAAGCAGTTTTTATTATGTTCCGATTGGTGAATCAGAGCAGAATTTGGAGATTATGCGCTTGTTGGACGAACAGTATATGACAACACCATTTTACGGAGTTCTACGCCTAACTGCCTTGCTACAATTGGCAGGTTATCCAATTAATGTAAAGCGTGTTAGACGATTAATGAAGTTAGTGAACTGGCAGACAATATTCAGAGAAGCCAAAACGACTATCAGCGAGAAAACGCATTATAAATATCCCTATCTTTTAAGGAATTTGGAGATAAAAAAGTGTAATCAGGTTTGGGCAATGGATATTACCTACATCCCAATGAAAAAAGGATTTATGTATTTGACAGCCATAATCGATTTGCACAGTAGATACGTTATTCATTGGTCATTATCCAATACCATGACTGCCGAATGGTGTGCTGAAGTGCTTAAAGCAGCTATTGAAAAACATGGAACGCCAGAGATTTTCAATACCGACCAAGGAAGTCAATTTACAAGCGATGTTTTTGTCAACGAGTTGAAAAAGAACGAAATAAAAATATCAATGGATGGAAAAGGTCGTGCTTTGGACAATATATTCGTTGAAAGATTATGGCGAAGCGTAAAATATGAGAACGTATATTTGAATGTATACGAAAACGGATTAACTTTGTGGAAAGGATTGAGCGATTATTTTCAGTTCTATAACGATGAAAGGTTGCATCAATCATTGGATTATAAAACGCCAAAACAGAAATATGAACTGGCGGCCTAAAACGAGAATAACTTTTTTCGGGCTCGATGGGACGGCCCAAAAAGTTATTACCCGTTTTGTCCGAACTAATTTGCAGCAACAAAACATATCTTAACTTGCTGCTAAAATTGTCCTAACATTGGGGAGTACTATATTTCATAGTTTTGAGTATTTCGGGAGCGTGTCCCTGCCAATTGCTAACTTCCCCCATGACCCGAAGCGGATAAAGGGTACGGTATGACTTAGTTGGATTGCCCGGGAACTTCTTGTCTGTCAAATTGGGATCATCTTCAAAAGCACCTATTGGCTCAACCAAATAGATTCTGCCGGGTTCTTCACCCAAAGCAAGCTCTGCTCCCCATACAGCAGCATCGAGCGTGGCAGAAAAATACACATAGGCTGCTTCTTTCCGTTTACCATAGTTTGAATTAAAGCCCGCTTTAATCAAATCACCCGGATGAAGATTAGATTTTGTACCATGAAAGAACGACTGCAAACTAATTTCATTGTTTG
>CAIYTF010000135.1 GCA_903929035.1 uncultured Ignavibacteriales bacterium | reverse complement strand
GGAGAAAATCCTTTTGGTCGAAGAAATATGGAACGACATTTCCGAAACCTCCGGTGCTAAAGAACTATCAAATGCCCAAAAGAAAGAGATAGACATTAGAATAGACGCTATGGAAAATAATCCGGGAATAGGGCGTTCGTGGGAGAACGTGAAACGCGACGTAGAAAATCTGTAGAGTTATAGTGAATGTAATTCTTCATCCGGCGGCCGAACGGGAATTTTCGGAAGCTTTTAAATGGTATGAAAAGCGAATGACGGGTTTGGGCACAGAGTTTTCCAATATGATTGATGAAACCGTGCATCGCGTTAAAAACTCTCCTTTATCGTTTCCGATTTGTTATAAAACCGTACCTAAAGCGGTATTAAAGAAATTTCCGTACATACTTTTATTCTCTATGAATAACTCAGATATTATGATTATAGCAATTTCCCATACAGGTCGAAATCCGTTGGAATGGCATAAGCGAAAATAGATGCGAGTTGGTTTTCTATTCCTGACCGCTTATCTCTTTTCAGACAAGTTCGAAAAAATAGCGTTCAATAGAGAGACCGCGATATTGATATTATGACAATCACAACGGAAGAGTATGAGCACAACAGACAAATTTTCGGTACACTTGCCCGATACGCATCACAAGACGGAAAAGTGATTTATACTTCCCTATAATAAACTTATTCATCGGAAAGTTAATCAATGGTTTGAAATTGCCAAAGATAATTTTCACCTGTTTTAATACCGCTTCTAACTTGTTTTCTAATGCCGTTTTTGTTCCAATGACAAACAAAAGTAATAAACAAAATATATTGAGGATAGAGAAATTGACAAAGTCACCGCAACGCGTATTTATTATATATAATATTAAGAATACTGTCTCCAACAACAGGTCTATAATGACTTGTCTCATAATAATTTGTTTTTGAGTTGGTATACTTGTTTTTACCTGAAAAATCAAATAGATTTTTGTCAAAAATGTTTTTTAATATACTCATATCTGGATTTGAAAATTTCGTTTGATTATATAGAGGACTAATCACAACTTTATAGTTTGTATTGTTTTTTTGTAGAATCCTTTTTATTTCGTTTAGCATAATCAATTGTTTGCTGTTGATCCTTTGCATTGAATCAATTTGTTCTCCTTTCCTTTCATAAAATATATTTATTCGTTTTAAGTAATATTCAGTAGGCTTTTGAGATATTTCAGTTTCTTGGTCTATAATATGGATTTCATTTGTTATTGTATCAAAAGCAATCTTTCTGTTTTCAATGATACCGACCATAAAAGGCTTGTATTCTTTAAGAATCAAATAGCTATAATATTTTAATATAAAGTTCGGACTAAAATATGCTTTAATAAATTGTATATGAAAATCAAGGTTGCTCTCTTTTGATGTGATTGGATGCTTTATGAATAAATGACCTTTGTGGTTTTCTGATTGCGAAAAAGAGCAATCGTTGTCAATAATTATCAAAGCATTATTAATTTTTACATCCGCTAAATCGAGATATTTTAATTTTGTATAAATTCCATAAATTGATTCACCTGACGCGTCAAACATAAATGGTTTAGCTTTTTCATCTAAATATTTAGACCATTCACTTGGTCTATAAGCAAGCGTTCTGGAACTGCCAAAAATGAAAGAGTCGTATTTATATTTGGAAATATTCTTCATAAATACTTCTGTTGAGATATAATCTCGATTGGATATCACATAAGGAAAAGAATAGTCACTATATGAATATATGACTTTAAATGGGTCAAAATATACATATAAAATCAGTAATAGCGTAATAGGAACTGCTAAAAATAACTGAAACCCAATAAACTGTTTTATGAATCTTTTCATCATTAGAATTGAAAATAAATAAATTGTTGCTTTTCACTGGCGAAACCATAAATAGCAATAATTATTCCATAATATATTGCCCATCTTACAGGTTTATACCATTGTATGCCCAAACGTGCAATCGCATATTGCTGTTCTCTTCCAAGCCATTCAATGATTAAAAATAAACCAGATAATAGTATAGTTGATACCGAGCTACGAATTCCTTGGAAATTAGGAATTGTTAAAAGCGACTTTGAAAATATTCTCGATATATAACCAACCGCGATCCCTATATTATCCGCTCTGAAGAATATCCACGCGAAAACAGTCAAGCTGAAAGTGATTCCCATATTAAGCAAGTCTTTTAGCGATGGAAGATATTTGCCTTGTGCTGCAACTCCTGTGGATGTAAATCTTTTTGGGAAAAACAGTGACGGCAAATAGTATATCGTGTTTAATGCTCCCCATACCAAAAATGTCCAATTGGAACCGTGCCATAATCCCGAAATAAGGAAAGTAAGCAGCAACGCGAAGAAGTTTCCGAACAGCTTAAGACTTCTCAGCGACATCTGAAGCGGTTTGAAGATATAGTCAAACAGCCAGCTTGATAGTGAAATATGCCACCTTCTCCAAAACTCGCCGATATTTCTCGAAAAATATGGGAACGCGAAGTTCTGCATCAAGTTAATATTAAAGAGTTTCGCGATTCCTATTGCCATATCCGAATAACCCGAAAAGTCACAATAGATTTGAAAAGTAAAAAACAATGCCCCTAAAACAAGTGTACTGCCGGAATAGTCGGAATAGTTCTTAAAAACAGTATTCGCGTATATCGCGCAATTATCTGCTATCACCACTTTTTTGAACAAACCCCACAATATCTGCCTTAAACCGTCAACCGCGTTGGCATATTCAAATTCTCTCTTTATTTTTAGCTGATGAAGCAAATTCGAAGCACGCTCAATTGGACCTGCAAGCACTAAGGGGAAAAAACTTATAAAAGCGAAATAGTCGATTATGTTACGGGTGGGTTCAACTTCTTCCCTGTAAACATCAATCACATATCCGAGAGCCTGTATAGTATAAAAACTTAGACCGACCGGCATTATTATTTTTAAGGAATTTGATGAGAGATTGAAACCAAATACCGAAAACACGTTAGAAAAACTATCGGCGAAAAAATTGAAATACTTGAAGAAACATAACACCCCCACGTTGACAAAAAGACTTAAAAATAAAAATCGTTTCTTTCTTACATCAGAAGCGGATTTGACTATTTGTATAGTGTTAAAAAAATCAAGACTTTTGCCGACAACCATAATGAGCAGGAATCTCCAATCCCATATAGCGTAAAAAACAAAGCTCGCTATAACCAAAAGTAAATTCTGCGTTCGGAAATTCTTATTCATAACGAACCAATAAAGAATAAAAACTATCGGCAGGAACAGAGCAAAGTTTAGCGAATTAAAAAGCAAAATGAATCTCTATATTGTTTTGGTAATGTATAATTTAGGAAAGTTGAGGTTTATTTGGCTAACCTCAAACAACTTTTTTAATAAACGATTTCAATTTATGAAAAATAATTCTGTTTCAAAAGATTTTTTTTTATGATTTACCACATTTTTGAGAATATGAGGCAGATAAATAATTCGCTCCCCTACAACAAATTACTCTTGTAATATGTAAATTTCTTAGCGGGTTCTTATTGATAATTTAAATAATATAGTTAATTTGCCATTCACACATTCAACTGTATCAACCATTCTAAAAGTTCCTTAGTCTGTTTTAAATAATTCACGGCTGTTTCACTTTCTTAATCAAAATAAAATATACAATGTATGACGATTCTTTTCGCCATAATTTATCAATTTTCTCTGCAATATTTGCAAATAACCGCTTTATAAGTTAAGTTTACATTATTAACAACGTAATACAAGTACTTTGGTGGAAAAAACATCGAAGTTGATCGCGTAGTATAAAATTTATAAATAGTTGGCTGTTATTTTTAATTCAAATGAGAGAAAAAACTTGGCGGAACGAGGTAGTTTAGAGTTTACAGATTATAATGGAGAAATAATTGTCTTGACAGACTCGTATTATAATCATATTATTGAGAGACACGGGTCAGAAATGACTCAATTTTCAAAGAATTGGGAAGAAACTCTTAAGTCGCCGGATTTTACCGGTGAGAGCAAGACGAAAGCCGGTTGTAAAATATACATTCAACAAAACAATAAAAACAGGAATTTCCCTGCTAAATATTTGGTCATCGTAGTCAACGAAATTAACTTTATAACATCTGTACGATTCGGATCAAACTTAAATTTCATTAAAAACTTAAAAAAGAGCGAATTATGAAAAAAACCGAAATTGAATACTTTTCTCAAGAAGATGTCGCCTATATTCATCTATCCGCGAAAAAATCTCTTGTCGGGAACGAGGAATTTCAAGACGATGTTATATTATACCGTATTGAAGATGAATTGGTTGGTATAGAAATTCAAAATTTTTACCGCTCCAAAACAGACACGATAAAAATTTCCGACACAAAATCTCTTGACTTTACAAAACAATTTCAGATAATGCGTATGCTTATAAGTTTAAGGGATATTATACATAACGACCCCGACCAATTTAAGGAAACACTCGCCGAATGGGGAATTAATATTATCGAAAAGACCGCTTTGAAAAAATTTGAAAATACCCGTAAAATGGATATTATGGTTCCAAGCCCTGAAGTATATTCGAGTATAGGTGCTGCACGCTAATACTAACAGCGAGAATAATGGGAATGTAGCTCAGGGATTTATAGTTAACTTACCATTCACACATTCAACATAATTTGGCGGAGGAATAGCTTTTTCGTAAACGCCAAGAAACAAGGTTGAAATTTTTAATAAATTATTATCGTGGAAGGAGCGTGTTATGAACGAGTTTCAATATGTGATTGATGAAAACGGGGATAAAACGGCAGTGATTATCGATTTGACCCGAAACAAAGATGTATGGGAAGAATTTTCACATCTTTGGTTACGTAAACATAAATCCGGACGTTTACCAGTCTCTTCGTTCGGCCGTCTTTTCGATAAACACGAGGTTGAAGAAATATCGAAAGCCATAGTAGAAAATTGCGAAAATATCGACAATGAATGGTAAATATCTTCTCGACACGATATCGCTGATTTAGTTTTTGAACAATGGTGAATTGTTCTGTCAACAAATATCTCCCTCCCCCACTTAACATAGCATATATATTCTCAATGAAAAAATCCTCAACAAAAAAATCATAAGAACTTCTATTTTGAAATTACCGCTGTTTTATTTTTTATTTTTTCCGGCATTTTTCGTGCTGAACTTAGCCTTTATGTTCTCTATCGGGAACAATAATATGGCTGCCCGCGATACCGTTCTTACTTCACGGAAAATTGACTCTTTAATCACGTTTGGGTTTTTACAGGCAAAGTATAACTTTAAACTGCCCGGAGGTTCTAAAGTTCTCTCGCGTAAAATTGAACATACCGCGAATTCAATTACTGTTACCTGCAACGATCAGTTTGCCGCGCAGCCGTTTCGTGATTCAACTGTTAACGCGCTGAAAGACACTATTCGCCAATTACTGCGGAAACCCAATATCCACGTTTCTATCGTGGCGGGAGGCTTTGAGATATCCGAGCTGATACCTAACATATATAGAAGTAATCCTTTACTGAGGGATTCAGGGCGTATCTATCGTGAAGAAATTAAAGGCAGTCGGCAGGTGGTTAATAATGTCAGCAAGCCATACACTGTATCCGCGGGTTTGCAGGATAGGAATATAGTTTTGTGGGGAAGTCACGGGTGGTATTATAACTATAAGCTGCAGAAATGGGAGTGGCAGCGCGCGCGGTTGTTCCAGACAGTCGAGGATTTACTGACTTTCTCGTTTTGTGTTTCCTACCTTATGCCGATGCTGGAAAACGCGGGGGCAAATGTTTATTCCCCGCGTGAAAGAGATTTGCAGATAAATGAAGTTATAGTTGATAATGATAACACGGAGGATATTGCAAACGGAGCATATAAAGAGTCCGGGAAATTGAAATTTGCCGCGGGCGACAATGAAAAAGGTTTCGCTATGCCCCGCCAAACACTTGAGGATATGGAAAATCCGTTTTTGCTCGGCACACGGCGAATGATGCGTGGAGATACGCGGGAGAGCGGGACGGTATCGTGGGTTCCGGATATTCCTGCAGATGGTGATTACGCTGTTTATATCACTTACACGGCTTCATCAAAGAATACTGCAAATGCTTCATATAAAGTATATCATTCAGGCGGGGTGACTTCGTTTTCAGTCAATCAGAAAATAGGCGGCTCAACGTGGTTCTATTTTGGCACGTTTCATTTTAAGCAGGGAAAGAACGCTTCCCAAGGGACGGTTGTTCTGAGCAATAAAACAAGTAATCGGAATGAAACACTTTCAGCAGATGCAGTACGATTTGGCGGCGGTATGTCGGTTGTTAAGAAAGCAGGCGAGGTAAGCGGCAAACCCAAGTTTGCAGAAGCTGCCCGATATTGGCTGCAATACGCCGGAATGCCGGATACACTTATTTACGTGCTGAATATAGAAGATGATTATAAAGACGATTTTCAATCACGCGCGGAATACGGGAATTACCTGCACGGGGCACCGTTTGGTCCAACAAAAGACAGAACCGCGGGACTTGGAATTCCAATAGATGCTATGTTCGCGTTACATACCGATGCAGGTCTGGCGGGAATTGATACGACTATCGGCACCTTAGCAATATATTCAGTAACCGGATCGGATGCCGGCAAAGTTTTTCCGAACGGCGTTTCGCGGCTTGCAAACAGGGATTTCGCCGATATAGTGCAGTCAGAAGTTGTCGCGGATATAAGGAAATTATTCGATAGTTCCTGGGTGCGAAAGGGCTTGCGGAACGCGGAGTATAGTGAGTCTGTAAGACCAAACACGCCCGCCGTGCTGCTGGAACTGCTTTCACATCAAAACTTTACCGACTGCCGATTCGCGCAGACACCGCGGTTCAGATTCACGATAGCCCGGAGTATTTATAAAGGTATTCTGAAATACTTGTCAGACTCATATAACACGAACTATGTCGTGCAGCCCTTGCCTCCTAAAAGTTTTTCGGCAGTACCGACCGGAGAATCGGCTATTCGATTGAGCTGGCAGCCGACAGCAGATGAAGTTGACAGCAGTGCTGTGCCGACAGGCTACGTGATTTATCAGGCGAAAGACTATGGCGGATTTGATAACGGAACCTATACGTCATCAACAGATTACATAGTAAAGGGAATTGAAAAAGGTATAGTTTATCGGTTCAAGGTTTGCGCGGTAAACGCGGGGGGAGAAAGTTTTCCATCGGAGGAATTGAGTGCAGGAATATCAGAACATAGCAGCAAACCCGTTTTGATTGTAAACGGGTTTCATCGGTTATCGGCACCGGATTGGGCGGTAACTGAATCAACTGCTGGCTTCAAGAATACTATTGATGAAGGCGTGCCCTATAAACAAGATGTAAGTTTCACCGGAGCGCAGTATGATTTCTTTAGAACATCGGAATACGTGAGCAACGATATGCCGGGGTTTGGAGCATCGGCCTCCGATTATGAGGGAAAAGTTATCGCCGGAAACACATTTAATTATCCGGCGATTCACGGGAGAGCAATTATAGACGCTGGATATTCATTCGGTTCGGCTTCCGATGAGGCTGTGATGAATGGATCCATAAATTTGAGAACTGTCGATGTTATCGATTTAATATATGGTGAGGAAAAGACCACCTATCCGCCAAGCTCATCGCGTATAACCGAAACAAGTTTTAGCGTGTTTCCTGAACAGATGAGAAAGAAACTGACGCGATTTTTAGACGAAGGTAAATCACTCTTCGTTTCCGGTGCCTATATAGCGAGCGATCCTTATAGGCAAAAAACAATAGACGGTGCTGCCGATGATTTTATAATGCGGCGGCTGGGCTTTGCTTTTGGAGGGAGTTATGCTTCAAGAGACGGCAACGCGGAGATTTTGCAAAACGATTTAGATTTAGCAACTTTACAGTTTCGATTCAATACTTCTTTCACCGATTCACTGTACCGCGTGGAAGCCCCCGGCACGATTCGCGCGGTTGGAGATGCAACAGTGTTTATGAAATATAGCGATACCGGATTGCCCGCGGGTGTGAGCCTAAAAAACAAGTATTCAGTCGTGGCATTAGGGTTCCCGTTCGAGACAATAGTTGATGAATATACAAGGCGGGAATTAATGAAAAAAGTGTTAGGATATTTCAGCAGGTAAAAACGCGGTGCATCGTGCTTTTTCAAAATATAATTCTATATTTAATTTAGAGTCAAGGAAAAGAGATAACAACAATGAAATGGTTAATAAGTACGGTAGGGAACGAAAGAAATCCCGCGATAGTGTTTGTGCACGGATTTCCGTTTAGCCGGGCAATGTGGCAAAAACAGATGTCTGCGCTGAAGGACGATTACTATTGTATCAGTTATGATATTCGCGGATTAGGGGAAGCCGATGTGGAATCGGGACAATATACAATAGATTTGTATGTCGATGATTTAATTGATTTGATGGACGAAATAGGCGTTAAAAACGCTGCTCTATGCGGGCTTTCGATGGGCGGATATATCGCGCTGCAAGCAATTGACAGAGTGCCCGATAGGTTTACCAAACTGATACTGTGTGATACCCGCGCAGATTCTGATGACAACACTGCTATAATGAAACGGGCAGCTAATATTATAAAAATTAATGAGGAAGGAACCGATAAATTTGTCGAAGATTTTCTCGCCTTATGCGTGGGAGCAGATTTCAGGAATACTCATCAAGAAGAATATAAAAATATAGTTGCTTCGTGTAAGAAATCAAGCGCGATAGGAATGAAAGGCGCGCAGGTTGCAATGCTCGGGAGGAGTGATAAAACTGAATCCTTGTCAAGAATTGCAGTGCCGACTCTGGTAATTTGCGGAGAGAATGATACGTTTACAGCGCCGGCATTGATGCAGGAACTCGCGGCTAAGATTCGCGGTGCCGAATTTCGTGTAATACCAAAAGCAGGACATCTTTCTCCGGTTGAAAACAGCACGGAGGTAAATAAGGCTTTGCTGGAGTTTTTAAGGAAGTAAGGGTTTGTTCACAAATAACATTAACAATTTATCACGCTAAGATCGCGAATGTTATCTTTAGAAGATGTAAAAGTTATTCGCGGGCAATCCCTTTATATTTTTACCTGTCATATCAAAATAGATATGAGCAACCATTATGAGAGAAGAAAAACCCATAAAGCAGGCTCGATTGAGTACTATAGTAACAACATTATTTGATGAACAATTAAAAGTTTGGGAAACCTGCGGGAGAAACTATGCAAATTTAGCATTTGCTGAATCAAAAGAATATTCAATTGCCGGCGAAAAATATATTTTGCAGCAAAATCCGGCACGAATTGCCTCCACAGCGGCAAAAATAGATTCTCTATCTATTGCAAAACGCCCCTGCTTCCTCTGTGACAAGAACCGTCCGGCAAAGCAGCTGTCATTACCATTTGCCGGTTACAAAGTATTAGTAAATCCATACCCTGTTTTTTCGCGCCACTTTACTATCGTGAGCAGATGCCATCAATCTCAGTCTATTTTGGAAAACTTCAGCGATATGCTTGAACTTACCGCGTCCTTTGGGAAAGACTATTTTGTATTCTATAACGGTCCGCGCGCGGGAGCTTCTGCGCCGGATCACCTTCATTTTCAGGCAGGCACACGCGCGGAAATGCCATTACTCAACCCGCGAAAAGTTCTACGGTCAAAATCTTTTGCCGAATGCCGCGTGGAAGGAACAACGTTACTGTACTTTCCCGAGGATGGGATCCGTAGATTTATTGTAATGGAAGGCGTGGAGAAATCGTCACTTGAAAAAACATTCAAGTATATCTATAAAGAATACGCGAAACTTTCCGGCTCAGGTTCAGAAGAGCCGATGCTCAATATTATTATGACCTGCAGCCAAAGCGGACCGGGATTTCGCGTGATAATTATTCCCCGCGCGAAGCACCGCCCAAATGCTTTCTTTGCCAAGCCGCCTGAACAGGTTGTTTTCAGTCCGGCAGCAGCAGATTTGGCAGGGCTGTGCATCATTCCTTTGAAAGAAGACTTTGATAAACTTACCGGCAAACAGCTTTCAAGAATGATAAGGGAAGTTTGTCTCTCTAATGAAAACTTCAGAGAATTAATGGATACCATCTGCGCCGGGTATTAATATTGTTGACATTCTAATACCAAACCAACATCAAGTTAAACAATGCAATGGATATTAACTCATTATAAATAAAGTGTTTATTGTATGGTATTCTATTCATTTTGATAGCGGTTTAGTATGAGTTATGAAATTCCAACTCCTTTGGGATAATGTCACTAACATAGTAAAAGTAATTGCCCATTTAGCAAAACCAACCCTTAATCCCCCGACTCATCGGGGCAGGCTCTCCCTTAAAAAGGGAGGGAAATCTAAAATTTATCCTGTTCTGCCCCCTCCCTTTTCAAGGGAGGGCGGGGGTGGGTTTGTTTTATTTTGTTAAGTTAGTGCCATTATCCTTTGGGAGAGGGCAGGGTGAGGAATTCCTTATACAGTTACTACTTCAAAACGTGCCCTAATCCTGATTCATTAAATCGACAATAAACTTAACGTTAGGGTCAACGGAGTTTGAAAGCATTATTTTAATTATTGCAGTGAGCGGCACCGCGAGCAGCATACCTAATATGCCCCACAAATAGCCCCAAATTAATACTGAAAGAAGTATTACGATAGGGTTCATATCCAATCGCCTGCCAATAAGCATTGGTTCAAGAAAGTTGAAAGCGATCGTCTGCACCAGAACAACGATACCGGCTGTTAGTCCCGCGAATCCCCACGAGCCTGTTTGAATGAGAGCCATCAGGGCGGGAAACACGAATGCAACCGCGGCCCCTATTGTGGGTACAAAATTAAAGAAGAAGACAAAAATTCCCCATAGTGCCGCGTAATCAACATTCAAAAGCCAAAGCGCAACTGCAACAACAATTCCTGCCGCGAGATTTACTAATAACTTTGTTATAATATATTTCTGTATTTGATCTGTTATTTCCTTGACGGTATTCTCGAGCTTAACAGTGTAAGTTGTTTTGTCCTTTGGTTTTCCTATTTCTGCTGTCCCTTCAATAGATTCAGGATAATGGGTATGGTCATCAACCGGAGAGGCATTTTTAGAAGAAAACCGCCGCTTGAAAGCACTATATATAGCGTGATGTCCGCCCACTATAAACGCGAAAAAGAAAATAATCAAAAGTGCCATTCCCGTTACATCGAATATTGAAGAAAACGCGCCCCCTGCTAATGCCTTATAATCTATTCGGGCAACAATCCGCTGCAGAGAAAACGATGCAAAGAACGGGTCACGAATCCTGAGTGACTGTGCCGTACTTCTAACGATGGTGTTTAGTTTTGTTGCATACTGCTCATAGTCGGCAGAAAGTGTCATAAGCGACCCGACTATTAACTGCGAGACACCGGCAGAAATGGCAATCATTAGCACGAGATCAACAACAATAACTATCGCGAGCGGAATCTTTTTGTTCGATAACCAGGTATTAAACGGCGTGAGCGCGAAGTGCAAAATGTATGCTATGACAAACGGGATAACAATGCTTTGCAATTCCTTTAGCGTTGCCGCTATAACTATTATTCCGATTGCCGAAATAAATATTTTTACTGACTTATCAGTGGTTGTTTTCTTATCATTTTCCATTGCTGCCTGCAATTTACTTATAAATATGAATCGAAAGATACAAATTCTAAATGATACTTTCATTTCATTTGCTCGTTTTTGCTATTTTAGTGTTTATCAATAATACCATTTAATAGTCATTTCAACGCGAACGTTATTATTTGAAGGACAAATTTATTATCGCAGCAATTGAAGAAACAAAACAAGGACTTGAATAGGACACAAATGGAATACACTTTAATACACCTTCAACGCTTAGTTGATTTTTGCAATAAAATTAAATTTGAAACGTACCCTGAAGGTATAACCGAATTGCATAGTAAAATAACCGAGAGCAATTTGAATCAGCTTGGGAGTATTATGCAGCTAAATCAGCACTCAAAGGTGCTTGATATCGGCTGCGGACAGGCTGTTGCAAAGAAATATTTCGACGCGTTTAATTGCAAGCCAATCGGGATAACTATTAATCAGGAAGATATTGATGCTTGCAGGCAAAAAGGATATGATGTGAGAGATATGGACCAGTCTTTCCTTGATTTTGCAGATAATACCTTTGATCTAATTTGGGCACGCCACGTGCTAGAACACAGTATATTCCCATTCTTTACACTGCACGAATTTTACCGAACTCTAAAAACCGGAGGAATAGCATATATCGAATTACCTGCCCCTGATACTGCTGTAAACCATCAGAATAATCCAAACCATTATTCTGTCCTTACTTCAAACGGCTGGAAGTCCTTGATGCAGAGAACCGGATTCACTATATTGCATTTTTCCGAGTTTGATATTCATCTCGCCGCCGGTATGGATAAATATTTTATGTTCTTTTTGCAGAAATAAAAGTATAGTTTAAAGCAAGTTATAGAGGTTACTCATCCTCGATTGAACCGCCGCCCAAACAATAGCCATCCTTATAGAAAACCGCGAACTGCCCCTGTGCTATTCCCCTGTCATATTTATCAAGAGTCACAAATCCGTCAAGCGCGTTATTCATTTGCAGGTTTCCGTTAAAATATCTGGCACCGTGCCTGATCTTTACTTTGAGCGCATTTTCAAGCGGAGCCTCGCCGGCAATCCAGTTGATGTTTTTCACGAAAAATGAATTTCGTTTTTCATCAAGCAGCTTCGCATCGCGGGAAATGTAAACAATATTGTTAACGTGATCTTTGCGCGCTACATACCAAGGACCGGCATTTAGTCCAATTCCCTGCCTCTGCCCGATAGTGTAGTAGTAGTAGCCGGGATGCTCCCCCACTTTTTTGTTTTCATCAATGTCAACAATGTCGCCTTTAATCTCGCCCAAATGATATTTTACAAAATCCCTAAACTTAATTTTTCCAAGAAAACATATTCCCTGACTATCTTTCCTGTTTTGATTAGGCAAATCGTATTTCCGTGCAAGTTCGCGAATTTCCGTTTTATTATAGTGTCCTATCGGAAACAGTGCACGCGAAAGCTGCTTTGGAGTAACATACGCTAAAAAATATGTCTGGTCTTTTATCGGATCAGGAGAAACTTTTAATAAATATTTACCGCCTGTTTCTTCAATCAAGGCATAATGACCGGAAGCCACTTTTTCATATCGCGTGTCAATCTTGTGATAAAAGTCGCCAAACTTAATAAGCCTGTTACAGAACATATCCGGATTGGGTGTCCTGCCTGCTTTAATTTCAGAGATAGTGTAACTTACTACTTTTGCCCAGTATTCGTCCTGCAGCGGCAGCACTTCTAAATTGACCCCTGCTTGGCTGCAAACCCCGCGCGCAAATTCTAAGTCCTCTTCCCACGGGCAGTCGCCAAGGAAAGAGAACTCGTCTTGCAGCCAAATTTTAAGATAAAACGCGGTAACATCGTGCCCTTGTTCTTGCAATAAACGCAGTGCAACTGAGCTATCAACCCCCCCTGAGAGCAGAACCGCTATTTTCATTATACTGTTTAGAACTTCACCTGCGGTGCTTTTTCAGAACCAACCTCAGATTTAAAATATTGCTTCTCCCTGAAACCAAACATATTTGCAAGTAAAACTCCGGGAAATACCTTTACGGATGTATTATAATCCTGCACGACCGTGTTAAAATCATTTCGGGCAACCGTAATTCTGTTTTCAGTTCCCTCTAACTGAATCATCAAGTTCTTAAAGTTTTCGTTTGCTTTCAAATCAGGATACTTTTCAACCACCACCATCAAACGGCTGAGTGCGCCGCTCAAAGCTGATTGGGACTGTTGAAATTTTTGAAATGTTGCAGGGTCATCCAGCACTTCTTTAGTAACGCTCATCTGCGCTACCTTGCCGCGTGCCTCAATCACATCCGTGAGAGTCTTTTGCTCAAAGTTGGCATAACCCTTCACTGTATTAACTAAATTCGGTATTAAATCCGCCCGCCTTTGATATTGTGTTTCGACCTTTGACCAGGCACCGGTCACAACTTCATTTTGCTTAACGAAAGAATTATATTTTGAAACACCGCAGCCAGCCGGCAATATGATAATTACGAATATTATTGCTAATGCTATTATTAAACCTTTGTACTTCACGTTCATTCCTAAAAATTATTGAGAATTTATTCACATCAAAGATATAAAATTATTCGGTAATTATTGTACAATAATAACGCGGTTCAATAAGTTAGCAAATAATTTTTAAATAACTTTTTCTTCACGAGCTTCTTGCCTTCGCGTTCATTAATTCATTGTTCCACGTGAAACAAACAAAACCGTGAAACAGGGGATTCGGTTTATCGGTAATTGAGCGAAGCAGAAATCACCTGTTTTGGACGAATTAAATTGTTTCACGTGAAACAGTTTTGTTGTATTTTTGCAAGACAATTGTTAGTTATCATAATTCAACCAACAACATTTATTACCTAATAATATGAGTAAATATAATCTTTGGCTTCAAGCTATGATATAATCGTAATTGGGGGCGGTCACGCCGGAATTGAGGCGGCTTGCGCATCGGCAAAAATGGGATGCTGTGTCGCGTTGATTACAATGGATAAAAATGCTATCGGCAGAATGTCCTGCAATCCGGCAATAGGCGGTACTGCAAAAGGTCATCTCGTCCGTGAAGTGGATGCCCTTGGCGGGGTGATGGGCGAAATTGCAGATCGTACAGGAATTCAATTTCGTATGCTTAACAAAACCAAAGGACCGGCTGTTTGGTCGCCAAGAAGTCAAAACGACCGAAAATTGTATTCCAGAGAAGCTGCGCGTGTTGTTGAAAGTTATTTTAATATTGATATAATTACCGGCTCGGCTGTTGAGGTAAAAGAAGAAAATAGTTCTGTCAATGGAGTGGTGTTGGAGGGAGGAACTTTTATAGCAGCTAAGGCAGTGGTAATTTGCTCAGGAACATTTCTGAACGGGCTAATGCACACCGGATTAAATTCTACTTCAGGAGGACGATTTGGTGAGCCTTCCGCGACCGGACTTACGGAATCGCTTCTGAATATGGGATTTGAATCGGGCAGGCTGAAAACAGGAACGCCGCCGCGGTTACACAAAAATTCTATAGATTGGGATGTACTTACCAAACAAGGCGGAGATGAAATTCCGCTCCCGTTTTCATATCGAACACCTCTTGATGAGTTTCCGTACCAGCCGCAAATCGCCTGTCATATCACTTATACAGATAAAACCGTGCATAACATTTTGGAAAAAGGCTTTAATGAATCGCCGATGTTCACCGGAGTTATTAAAGGAACAGGTCCGCGTTATTGCCCATCCATAGAGGATAAAATTGTCCGCTTCGCGGATAAGACTCGTCATCAGCTGTTTCTTGAACCTGAAGGACTTGACAGCGATTTAATTTATGTAAACGGATTTTCTACTTCGCTGCCTGCTGAAGTACAATTGGATGCCCTGCATAAAATAAAAGGACTTGAACATTGCGAAATGCTTCGCCCGGGTTACGCGGTGGAATATGATTTTTTTCCGCCTCTGCAGGTTGATTTAACATTGGAAACGAAACGAATCAGCGGGCTATTTTTGGCAGGACAGGTTAACGGCACATCTGGTTATGAAGAAGCCGCCGCGCAAGGATTGGTCGCGGGCATTAATGCAGCGGCAAAAATTATTGGTAAGAAAGAGTTTGTATTAAAAAGGAGTGAAGCCTATATCGGCGTGATGGTTGATGACCTTGTATCAAAATCAACAGATGAACCATATAGAATGTTTACTTCACGTGCTGAACATAGATTATTGCTGCGTCAAGATAACGCGGATAGAAGACTTTCGAATTTTGCACGCTATTACGGGTTGATTCCGGATGAATATTATAAGGTGGTTAAGCAAAAAGAAGAAACAATATGCGCCGGCATCGCTTTCTTTACAACAAAAAAAATTACACCGGAGAAAATCAATCCGGTATTGGAGTCCAAGAATACACCAAATATAGAATTCACGGAAATACTCGCGAAGATAATAAAGCGTCCCGAAATTTCTATTTCAGATATTCTCCCGTTGATTGATGAAGAAGTATTGCGCGAAGCAAATTTGCCGCGAACCTACAGACTTGAATATGAACAGGTGGAAATCCATCTAAAATATGAAGGATACATTAAACGTCAGTATGAAGAAATTGAAAAATTAGAAAGATATGACAGTTTGCGAATACCACCTTCAATGGACTTTCTTAAAATGAAAACAATTTCGGCAGAAGGAAGAGAAAAATTGAACAGGGTAAAACCTCGTTCACTTGGGCAGGCATCGCGACTTTCGGGTGTTACCCCTTCAGATATTTCAATTTTATTAGTATATTTAAGAAAGTAATAATATTTTTTTTGGAGCGATATGGTTGATACTCAAGAACAATACTTGAAACAAATCACCTCATTATACTGGGAAAACGGTTACAATCCTGATATCTCGCAAATGGAACGTCTTGCCCATTTTGCAGACCTGATAGTAGAAAAAAATGCCGAAATTAATTTAATATCACGCAAAGATATTGAATCAATTGTAGAAAATCACATTTTTCTATCATCTTTCATTGCAAAAGAAATACCGGAAAGATGCACGCGGTTTTTAGATATTGGCACAGGCGGCGGCTTACCCGGGATTCCAATCGCGATTATGAAGCCGATGCTGCGCGGCGTGTTAGTCGATTCCGTTAAAAAGAAAGTTGACGCGGTAACTGAATTTATCGATCGTTTGATGCTCAACAACGTGAAAGCTGTTTGTTCCAGAGTTGAAGAACCCGAGTTTGTTGAAAACTATAAAAACAGTTTTGATTTGATTGTAAGCAGGGCAACTGTCCCGATGATAATACTTATACGTTACGCGCTCCCGTTAATTAAAGAAAGAGCGCACATATTTGCTATGAAAGGCGGCGACCTTACTGAAGAATTAGAACGCGCGAGTGTAAAATATGCATCGAATGTTAAGAAATCAACAATTTTTGAATTGCACTATAAACCGAATAACGTGAAAAACATTAAAGGGAAAAAATTAGTGTTGATGGAATTGGTAAAATCTCCCATATAAGTCGGTTCGTAACTGTACTATTTGCCATTATTACAATAATACCATTATTTTTTTCAGAATAGTTACTCATATTATAGTAACTTTCATATTCTCAATTACCGAATTAACTATTTCTTGAAAGCAGATACCTTTTACTTAATGGCGTATCGTATTACTATTATTGTAATGATTTTGTTAGCGTTGACAAGCGGCTTTGTTCAAGGGCGGCCTCAGCTGCAGACTAAGTCGAAGCATAGTGACAATATCTATTTTGACGAACAACTTGAAATGACTATTGCCCCTTGCGGCAGCTCCTTTGATGTTGTTTATAACCCAATTCCAAAGCAATCGTTGAAGGAAGCAGCAGAAAAAGGGGGCTATCGATATATAATCAACGGTTCATATTATAATAGGCTGCACGGCAAATGTATTCCTGCCGGATGGTTTAACAATAACGGCAAAGTGTCAGGGAAGTTTTCCCGCGGTAAAGTGTTCACGCACGTGGTGCAGTATAATCTTAACACGAAGGAATTTCAGATCATACCGCAGAAATTCTTTAATCACAAAAAAAGATACGGCGTTATTGAATTCCAGACAGGACCGCTTATTATTTCAAACAGCAAAGCAGTAAAGAGTTACGCGATGAATACGCGTATTCATAACGGGCAATACACGCGTGCTTTTCTAGCGGTAAAAGATAAAGTAAAAGCATACTTTATAACAGTACGAACACCTGTATCTCTCGATGACGTAATGGAAAGGTTATTACAAACAGAACTTGTAAAAAAAGGTAACGTCAATATAATTAGTCTTGAGAGCGGTGAGGCGGTTGCGTTTTACGCGGCTGATCGGGCAGAATACAATTTTAACCAAGAAGATGTGCTGCCTATCCTTTTTTGTACGAAAAAGTGATTGAAGCAAATTACAGTCGTTAGGACTCGTTCAGAAATAACTTTCGCTTTTAAGGAACGTGTTAACTGTTCATAAAATATTGCTGCATTTTTCCGTTGCTTACAAATCTTTTTATGCCAAATCCATTTTGAAAATTAAGTAACGATACCTATATTTGGAAACAAAGATTATTATAGATTGTTTTGTTATTAATTATTTTCTGAAGCATCAGGAAAATATTAGATTCACGAAAAATATCACGTGGGCTTGTAGCTCAGTTGGTTAGAGCAGCTGACTCATAATCAGCGGGTCGGGGGTTCAAGTCCCTCCGAGCCCACAACATTAAGTCCCTATAATACAAAGTGTTATAGGGGCTTTTGCTTTTAGCTGTTCTACGATTGACATCTGTACTTTCAGGAGAGTTTCCAAATTTTTCTTTTCTATCTGCAAATGCTATATTGAATCTAATCATCAGCTACAATGTGCCGCTAATGTTTTTACATATTCCATATTTCGTATAAGCAATCTCATTTTGTTTAACAATTTCAAATAAATCCAAATTTTGGGTCGGTCTGGGCTGCAATTTATGATAAAGATGATATTGAACTGAAAGGTTGTTAAGTGACCTGATTTCTTTATGAAGCAATTCTAATCTAAATTGGATATCACTATCTTCACCAATTGACGGTGCTTCGTATCTTTCATCAAACCCATTCACCTCCAATAAATCTTGTTTTTGTAAAGAGAAATTGCAGCCAAGTATTCCCCTTTTTTTCTTGTTGAGTTGTGCTGCAATCATTTTATTGGTTACATATAGCCCCTTTTCAACATCTGTACTTTTTCCAAACAATCCATCCAATGCAATAGCAAAAAATTGTTTCTGTAAATAACCGCTGATAACTTTTTCTGCTGTTAATTTTGATGTAATTTTTTTCGATAAATTTACTCTTCTTCCGGTAAGTACAACATTCCTCTTTGAATTGCGGAAATGCTCCTCAACAAACTTTGGATGCGGTACACAATCACCATCAACAAAAATAATATATTCCGCAGAACTCGATGTAATTGCTTTATTCAGTATTTTGTTCTTGCGGAATCCATTATCCGGTTGATGTATATGAAGAATAGGAAAAGGATAGCTTGGCAATATTGTTTCTATTTCTTTCACAACCAGATTGTTACTACCGTCATCCGCTATAATGATTTCAAAGTCTTTAAATGTCTGTTTTGAAAATCCAGCTAATAGTAGTTTTAGGAATTCAATCTTATTATAGAACGATATAATGACGGACGCAGATGTGTTCAAATTGGTGTTTTTGCATTTTTTGTTTTTGGTAAATCGAAAAAATTAAAGTTATCCACACTCTTATAAGTTTTAAATTTAAATCTTCAAGTCTGATAATGTTTATAATAATGTTGATAAGTTGATAACTTTAATAAATTGCATTTATAAACCGGAAACGAATGAAACCGGCTGAAGTTATCCACATTGTAATAGTGGATAATCGTGTATAAACCGGTAGTTATTAACAACTGAAAGTTATTAAGAAGATATACACAAGTTATACAGCAGGTTATCCACATAATATTTCTTAGGCTTCCGCGAGTACAGGAGGATTCTTTCGCGGCTCCGGTGTCGTGACAGCTTCCGGTGCAGTCAATTCGCGTACAATAGCGCGTCCGGGTTGATTTTGTTTTTTCTTAACAGCAGGTAAAACAGGATTTTCTTCCTCAACATTTTTATAAGTATATACCTTATGCTGATAATTTCGAAGAACAATTTTTTCATCATCAAGGTGCAAAACATAATTGGGCAGTATAGGAATTTTACCGCCGCCTCCGGGTGCATCGATAACAAAGTGCGGCACTGCCAGCCCGCTTGTCCATCCGCGTAAATGTTCAATAATTTCCAAACCTTTAGAAATAGAAGTGCGGAAATGGTTCGCGCCTTTGGTTTCATCAGCCATATATATATAATAAGGACGAACGCGTATTTTCAGAAGCTTCTGCATTAACTCTTTTACTACAAACGGGTTATCGTTAACGCCTTTCATTAATACCATTTGATTGCCGACAGGACAACCTGCATCTGCAAGCATCTGGCAGGCTTTTGAACTTTCTTCGGTAATTTCCCACGGGTGGTTAAAATGGGTGTTGATATAAATAGGATGATACTTTTTTAGCATATCAACAAGTTTTGGAGTTATGCGCTGCGGTAGAACACAGGGCATTTTGGTGCCGATACGAATAATTTCTATATGCGGAATAAGACGAAGGCGTTTTAGAATTTTTTCAAGCATCATATCGGTAAGCATCAGCGGGTCGCCGCCGGACATAATAACATCCCTTATTTCAGTATGCTTTTCTAAATATTTGAAAGCAGCCTCCAGCCCTTTCATTGAAATTTTTTCTGAATTACCAACTTTTCGTTTTCGTGTGCAGAAACGACAATAAAGACCGCATTGGCTGGTGGTTAAAAACAACGCGCGATCAGGATAGCGGTGGGTTATATTGGGAACAGGACTCATAGCGTCTTCCATCAATGGGTCATCGGAAGCATCAAAATCGTGTAATTCCTTAATGTTAGGGACGCACTGCAGCCAAATCGGATCGTTTTTCGATCTAATTAGACTGAGATAGTAAGGATTAATCCGTACTTGAAAAAATTCATTAAGACGTTCAGCTTCTCCGCGGTCCATCTCAAATTTTTCAACAAGATGATCAACAGTGTGCACACTATCGCGAATCATTTGTTGCCAGAGTTCCATAAGGTATCCTGTTGTTAGTTGTTTTTAAAACTTTTACCGTAAATCATAAGTGCATCACCCGTGCTATAGAAATCAGGGATTGAAGCGACAACCTCATATCCGTTCTTCGCGTAGAAAGAGCGGGTTTTGTCGTAAATCGCCCGTGAAGAAGTCTCGCAAAGCAGCCACCTGCCTTTTGCTTCATTCACTAATCGTTCCGCGTGACGTAATAACCTTGATCCGGAACCTTTGCCTGCCTTTTGTTGATTGACAACAATCCAGTAAAGGTCATATACACCATCGGTTAATGGCCGCTTTCCCGTGCAGTGATAGCCGATAACCTCATCTTGTTGTGCAAGAACATAAATAAGGTAATCAGTTTGCCCGGGGTTGTTAAGGGCGAAATCAATTAGCTCAAGCGCGACAGAAGTTTCCTCCGTAGAAAAAACAGAAATATCGCTTAATAGTGCTTCGAGAGACGGACGGTCTCTGCTTTCAAGCAGCCTGATAACTTCGCTCAACCGCAAACCCTGCAATTTTTTCAATTAATGCATCATAAGAAAAGCCGGCTTTTGATGCCGCGCGAATAAATCCTGCATCCGATGAAATATCGGGATTAGGATTGACTTCTATAACGTAAGGTGTGCCGGAACTATCAACACGCGTATCAATGCGCGCGTAGTCCCTGCAATCCAAAGCCTGATATGCTGAAATGGCGATATTTTGAAGCTGTATGCTTAAATCATCGCTTATCAGTGCAGGACAGACGGGCACCGTACATTTGTAATACAAACTTTCTAACATCCACTTACCTTCATAAGTTACTATGCGGGGAAGGGTATCAGGTAAACCTTCAAAAACAATTTCAGAAATAGGCAATGGGACACCGCCCAGTATGCCGATATTAAATTCTCTTCCTTCAATAAATTCTTCAACAATTACCGTCTGGCGGTAAGTAGTAAATAAAAATTCTAATTGCGCGAGCAGTTCAGTTTTATTCCGTACCACTGAACGCTCCGAAATGCCGATGCTTGCATCTTCTTTTAATAGCTTTGTAATAAGAGGATAGCTCAATGGTTCTGCCGTGCCAATAGAACTAATAGATTCTATAATTATCGCGCGCGGTACAGGAACACTATGCGCGCTTAAAATTTGTTTCGCCCGCATCTTGTTTAGGCAGTTACCAAGGCATTGCGGCTTGTTGCCGGTGTAAGAAATTTTCAATAAATCGTATAGTCCGGCGTGATAAACTTCGTATTCAGCAACGCCTTCAACAGATTCAACCAAATTGAACGCGAAAGCATTAGGAATTTTTTTCAATAAAGAAACATTAACAAAAATATTTTTTGTAATCGGGACAATCTCTACTTTGGAAAATGCTTTTCCGAGTGCTGCTGCAACATTATCTATTTCACTTAATAAAGCGGTTTCAGAGATATCGTCCGGAATTCCTTTAACGCGCTTAGGTTTACCCGAATAATTGTCATAGACAGAGGCAGGGGCATTATAGCACAATATTGCTGTATCAATTACTTTATTCATATACCATACCGCGATCTTGCCGCGTTTAACACGCTGATAAGCATTTCATTGTAGGACATTCCCGCGGCACGCGCGGCTTTCGGATAACACGAGTTGTCTTTGGGATCAGGCAGAATACCGGGTAGGGGATTAATTTCAATTATGTTTGGGATGCCGTTTTTATCTAAACGAACATCAATACGGCTCCAATCGCGGCAACGGAGAGTTGAATAAACTTTCAGGCACTCATCCGAGATGGTTTGCGCGAGCTGTTCGTCAATAGGAGCCGGACATTTATAAATATCAAGCTGATTTTCTTTGGAATCTAATATCCACTTTGCTTCATAAGAATAAAGCGGAACAAAGTCATCGGGGAATGCATCATAAGAAATTTCGATGATCGGAAGCAATCGAGTAAGAGTTCCGTTTCCAATTATAGCAGCTGTAAACTCTCTGCCCGGTAAAAATTCTTCAATAAGCACCGGTTGTTCATATTCGGAAAAGGCTCGTTCTACTTCCGCGGTAAGAGATTTCATATCAGGGCAAAAAGAAGAGGAGAATATACCTTTGCTTGAACCCTCTGCATCCGGTTTAGCAACAACAGGGAAAGAGAGAGAAAAGTTTTTCAAGTCTTTGATTGATTGTAGAAGCTTAAATCTTGGATTCGGGATGTTGTAGTAACTTAAAATTTCTTTTGTACGTGCTTTATCAAGACAAGTTGCCAGCGTGAGCGTGTCAGAACCGGTATAAGGAATATTAAGCATATCAAGTACTGCCGGAATTTGTGCTTCGCGGCTAATGCCGTTTATGCCTTCAGCGATATTAAAAACAATATCCGGTTTGTTTTCAAGAAATTTAGAAAAACAATCGTTGTTTGCTTCAACAAGAGTGACGTTATTGTAGATAGAAAGAGCGGATTCAACAGCGTGAATTGTTTCCCAAGTATCCCACTCCGCGAACCGTTCATTTATTTTCCCGTGAGGAAAAATAGATGCATTTTGGTGAGCAGACAAAGACGCGGCAGCTAATGAAAGTTCGGGCTTTACATTAAACGTTAATGCCACATTCAATGGTCGTTTATCATCGGGAAAAATAGTAACACGCTCCTTTTTATTTAAAATGTTTTTTCAAAAATAATACATAAAAAATGTAATGCAAGCGATTTTAATTCATAAGTAAAAATAATTTAAATATTTTTTTGATTCGCTTATATCGTAACGATTATTTTATTGGACATAAGGTGAGAATGAATAGTTTAAAGTGTACAACAAAAGGAAATAAAAATAATCAAATATTGATTATCACCGCTGATTACGCGGTTATTATGAGAATTTAGTATTCATTTAAACAATAGCACAGTCTGAAAGCAAATATGAAAGAACAAAAAGAGCAGCAGTAACTCTTAATCAACAAAAGAGAAAAAAAATTAGAAAAATTTTTGCTTTTTCAACGGAGAAATGAAAATTTGTCGCGCTAAAATAAGTTGAGCAACAGACGAGATAATTAGAAAATAAACGTAACTGTTTAGAAAGACTTTTATCCGCTATCAAGGCTTGAAGCTACCGAAGTATGTGACACCAAATCGACAACAAGTTCAATAGTATGCTGATACAATCAGTAAATGGAATGCTCACGGCGATATTCCAAAGGAGTAAAAGTTGAATAACCGAGAGTTTCGAGCCGCGAAGCGGTACGGAAAGGAACAAGAGCCTGTGTACTGCAAGGGGACAACCAAAATTAGGTGTAATCAGTAACATTTTGGCGATAGTGGGTGGTAAGTTCGCCTCCTACGGAGATGAGAGAGAGGTGGCTGCGTGTTTTACCGCGAGCATCGCGCCGCTTCTATCGACACTCGCTCGCGGTTAATCAAATTGAACTCTTTCAGAGTTCACGGAATAACGCGGTAGATTTTATTTAACTTGTTATCGGTTTGGTATTACAACGCGGGTAGCTCAATTAAGGCACACTTCATACAGCACTTGCAGGTTTGTGAGGTTTTTGTTCACTTTTATCTGCAACTAATTTCAAATACAAATCATTAAATGAGTGTTCATTATCGGTTAGGATAACCGCTTTCGGTTCGCTGAACCTGATTGAACCGTTTTCATATTTCGAAAGATATAGCAATTTTTCATAGGTAAAATCTACAATTGAAATAGCATCAAAATAATTTTTAAGCAGCATTGATGCTTTTAAACCAAACGCTTTGTTTATCCTATGAATACGGTGTTGTGATATTTTAACCTCTCCAGGGAAATTTCCGATAGTAGGTATTATCAAACCAATACTAAAGCTATCCTCGCGATTGGTATCGGGGTAATATTTTATAATGGATAAAAATGCTTTCATCTGCAGGGATGCCTAAATATTAATGATTTCATATACGTTGTCATTAAGCATTTTTTGCCTTGAAATTAGAAAATCTAAAATTAATGCTTTTTCTGTTGCTGATATTTTCCATTCATACGGGATTGAAGCAATAATTTGTTTTATCACAGGTTCTGGAACTGAAGTAATTTGTTCCACAATTATATCGATTTCATACTTAAATAAACTGTCAAAATAACGGCACACTTCATCAAACATAGGATGGTTTACAAGTGTGTCCTCTCGAGTTGGGCAATGCTCTTTTTCACGTTCAAGATTGATATAGCTTTGATTTGCAAAAATGGCTGCATGGTCAATCGCGTATAAATAAGTATTGTTATGATTTTCACACACAATGACGTTTGGGTTATTATAAGCACGATCATCATTTATTAACCAAATATCAAAAATAATAATTTTTAGCAAATTTTTTGCAAGGCTTATACTATCATCCGATTTACCAACAATATAATAGGATTGTGTGTCTAAGTTTTTTATAGTGCCATCAATCCATTTAGAACCAAACGCGACTCCATCCGGTCTGCCCCCCCTGAAATGATGTGTCCTTTCAAAAAGTCCTTGGTCAATTTGGACTAAAGCATAATCAGGGACTCGCAGATTAATAGTTTGGGCAAGTTGAAAAGCAATATATTCATTTATCAGGTGTTTATTCCTTGTATTATCACCATTATGCTTGACAACATAAATATTGTTGTCATTGCAAATAAATTTACAAGGATAGCTTCCATAAGTTCCCATTTCCTCATAAAAGTATGTGGTTTTAAGCATCATAGACCTTATTCACTTCTCTCACTGTAAAATGACAGCCTCGATAGATTTTTAGAGTCACTGAGGTGCAATAAACCAATCACTTCTTCGGTCTATATATATGCGTGCATTGCCCGAAGAAAACCTCCGCGGCTTCCATCAGTGTTTCTGAAAGTGTCGGGTGAGGATGAATACTCATTTTTAAATCGGTTGCCGTGGCTGCCATTTCTATTGCCAAAACTCCTTCTGCAATTAATTCGCCTGCGCCGGGTCCGCAGACTGCAACACCAAGTACGCGTTCTGTTTCCGGATCGATAATCAGTTTTGTTACACCGTCACTTCTATCGAGCGTAACCGCGCGGCTCGCGGCAGCCCAGGGAAACTTCGCTACCGTGTGAGGAATATTCATTTCACGCGCCTGCGTTTCAGTCAATCCTGCCCACGCGATTTCCGGATCGGTGAACACTACCGCGGGGATTGCCTTGGGTTCAAAGAATGCTTTATGTCCGGCAATCACTTCAACTGCAACACGTGCTTCGTGAGAAGCTTTGTGTGCAAGCATAGGGTCGCCGGCAATATCACCAATAGCGAAAATATGTTCGTCCTTTGTCCGTAGCTGTTTATCAACTTCAATAAACCCGCGTTGATTAACAGATACTTTCGTGTTTTCAAGTCCAAGTCCAGCCGTTATTGGTCTTCTGCCGATTGACATTAACACGTAATCATAAGTTTCTTCAACCGTGCTGCCGTCTTTAAGTATCATCGTAACGGTAATTCCGTTTTCAACTTCCTTTAGTCCGGCAACTTTCGCGTTCAGCATAATTTTTTCAAACTTCGGTGTCAGTCTTCGTTCCAGAAACGAAACCAAATCTCTATCGGCACCGGGCAATAAACCTGCAGTCATTTCAACCACGGATACTTTTGTTCCCAATGCCTGATAAACCGAGCCTAATTCTAATCCAATGTAGCCGCCGCCGATAACCAACAATCTTTTAGGTATCTCCGGCAAATCCAACGCGGTTGTTGAATTGAGCAGCCGCTTACTGTTAATCATCAGTGACGGAACAGTAGAAATTACAGAACCAATTGCAATAATCACGTTCTTAAATGTTATTTCTTCTTTCTCACCGTTTTCGTGTTCGACTTCAATTTTATCGGATGACAAGAATTTTGCCATTCCCTGTATGTAATTAATTTTCCGCTGTTTGGAAAGTGTTCCCAATCCGCCGGTTAATTTGTTCACAACCTTGTTTTTAAAATCACGAAGTTTATCAATGTCGATTTTTGGTTCACCGAATGTAACACCCCAGTTTGCCGCTTCTTTCGATTCATCAATAAGTTTTGCCACGTGCAGCAAAGCCTTCGAAGGGATACACCCGCGATATAAGCACACGCCGCCGGGATTTTTTTCTTTATCTATGAGCGTGACATTCATTCCTAAATCTGCTGCACTGAATGCCGCGGCATATCCGCCGGGACCCGCGCCAATAACTACTAATTCCGCAGTTGTTGAGATATTTGCCATAATTTTATCTTATCCTTCAATTAACAATTTCATTGGTTGTTCTAATCCTTCGATAACCCAGCGCAGAAAACGAATCGCGTCCGCACCATCAATAACACGGTGGTCATACGAAAGCGAAAGCGGCAGCAGCAGGCGGGGAACAAAGGTTCCGTTCTTATACACGGGTTCAAAACTTCCGCGTGAAACACCAAGTATCGCCACTTCCGGCGCGTTGATAATTGGCGTGAAATAAGTCCCGCCGATTCCGCCAAGGTTTGATATCGTGAAACATCCGCCCTGTAAATCATCAGGAGATATTTTTCTTGCCCGCGCTTTTTCGGAAATAGCCTGCAAATCCAGCACGATGTCAGTAACATTTTTCGTATCGGCATTATTGATAACCGGTACAATCAATCCGCGTTCCGTGTCAACAGCAATGCCAATATTATAGTATTTCTTTAAAACAATTTCTTTCGCTGCCATATCAACACTCGCGTTGAATTGCGGAAATTGTTTCAATGCTGCCGCGATAATTTTAATCAAAATAGCAGTGACTGTTAATTTTCCGCCTTTGGCTTCAACACGCGGAGAAAAATATTTTCTCAAGTTTTCTAATTCGGTTATATCGGCTTTATCAAACTGGGTAACGTGCGGAATGGATGCCCACGCGTAACTCAAATGCTCAGCAGTCTTTGCTCTTATGTTGGACATTGCCTGCCGTTCAACATTTCCAAACTTTGTAAAGTCAGGGAGCGATTCAGCTTTAATTCCTATACCGGAACCGCCGCCCGAAGTTTTCACCTCAAGGTTTAGATTCTTAACATATAGCTTCACATCATCCAGAGAAATTCTGCCAAATTCGCCGCTTCCTTTAACATTGTTGATGTCTATTCCCAATTCACGGGCTAACCTTCTGACCGAAGGTGCCGCCGGAGCAGGGTTCGCCAATATCGCGGGCTGTGAATCAACCGGAGTAAACCGTGCAGATTGAACTAGAGCCGGTTCACTTTTTACAACTTTAGGTTCAGATGCTTTTACTGCAACAGATTCTAAAGGTCTTGCAGGTTCAATTGCGGCGGATTTAACCGAAGCTGTCTGTGATATGACTTTTAATATAACCTGCCCAACAGCAGCCTTATCACCGTCTTTGACAAATACTTCCGTTACAACACCTGCCACTGATGACGGCACTTCGATTGTTGCTTTATCGGTTTCAATCTCTAAAACAGTATCATCCTGCTTCAGAACATCGCCAGCTTTTACTAATACTTTAGTAACATCGGCAGAGGCAATATTCTCACCAAGATCTGGCAATTTCATTTCTAATACATTGCTGCCTTTAGCCTGAAACTGAACTTCATTTGTAGTGACGGCTGCAGATACAGCAAGAACATCTTTTACGGCACTACTTACCGATTCCACTATTGTTGGCACAACTTCCGCAACGGATTCTTCAACCGAAAAAACAACCTGCCCCACTTTGACCTTTTCGCCTTCTTTAACATAGACTTCCTTAACTCTCCCTGCAATCATTGTAGGAACTTCTATCGTTGCTTTGTCGGTTTCAATTTCAAGAATGGTTTGATCGTTTTCAACCAAATCGCCTTTCTTAATTAGTATATGCAGCACATCAGCCGCTTCAATATTCTCTCCCAATTCGGGAAGCATAAATTCTTTTGACATATTTATTCTCTATTTAACAATTTTTCAATTAACCATTTACAATTAATAATTAACAACTAACATTTGTAACTATTTAGTCAATAACCGGTTTTTATTTTCCAGCAGTTCTTTGGCTGGTATTTTTACAATTTTACCGTCTCTGGATACGATCAAATAACCATTATCCTTTGCCCGGGCGACTATTAATTTGTCAATGGCAGCCTTAATACCCTGAAAAATTTTGTCTCCGAGTTCATCTTTGTTTATCATAATAAAGTCCTTTTATTGTTGTCCAAATACACTCGTTAAATATTGTCAACTCGCTGTTACTAATTCCCCTGCTTATTAGTACAGGGCTTTCATTTGAATTATCAGCTGCTAACCAATAATTACAAACGGGGATAAAATAGTCAAATAAATTGATAATTCCTCTGAAATATCTTCTTAAAACGTAACTGTGTAGGTCAAAAATAGTAGATATATTTATTTCCCGTTAGGGAATAAATGTTTGTAGAAAAAACATACCACCCGTAGCCGTGATTTCCCGTAGGGAATATATGTTTTGTTCGTTACCTGTCCCTAAAACGACATATATTCCCTAACGGGAAAAAATAGACTCGTAGTTTTGCCTTTTTTTCTACAAACATTTTTCTCCTAACGGAGAATACTAAGACTACCTAAACAGTTACCGCATAAAATATTTTTTCCATTTCATCAATCCTTAACTGATGCCGATATGTTTGTTGGAAAATTTTGTTGATTCATATCATCATTGCCTTAATATATGGGAGCATTTGCTTTTGTACCCCGCGGAATTCAGCACGCTCAAGCAGTAGATTTATGTTTTTCTTCTTCTTTGCAAGATAATTCTTGAGCGATTCAAGTACAATATCATCGCCAATTTTCTGACGATAACGAAAAAGATCTGCGATTGTTTTTTCCTCGCTATAAATTTTAAAGATACCACCGGTGGAATTTACACTTACTATCCCAATTTCATAATGTTTGCGGGGAAAATAATATATTTTAAGCGGAGGATACGCCATGTTGAAATGCGTAGTATTCCCGCAAGTTTCAGATCCTTCATTCGAGCATATCCATATTGCTCTTTAAATATTTCTTGAATTCTCCTTGTGTTCATTATGCTTCGGTTCATTTATTAGGCAAATATACGCATTTTGCATATAAACAAGAACCATTAAAATATTCATATTTTTAAGCGCGTTGTTTACGAACTCAGCCATACTCACGTGAAAATGAGAATTGAATTTTATTTCACTTCCAAATGAATGAAGCATAACATAAACACCCGGGATATACCTGCCGTATTCTTTCGTCCAATTTTCCGCCAAGCTGGCTGAAAGAGAAAACGGAACTATCTTAAAAGAAGAATACAAAAACAAAGAGGAAATGACTCTATCTCTAAACGCTTTCCTTATTCATTATATACTAGAAGACATAGAGGAATTAGAAAAGAGCTAAATGTAAAAACGCCTTTTAATGCTATTGAAAAATGGTATGAGTTAAAACCACAACTTTTTTTCAAACCCCCTTTGGATTTTAAATTAAAACTATTAATTTTACAATAAAGTTATTATTCAAGTTTTCTTAAACAACCTTGTGAAACTTTACTGATAACCTTATATAAATAATAATTAAAGGAAAATAATAATGATTATCAAAGGGCTATTCGTTTTCATTTCGATGCTGTTTTTCGTTTCTTTTATTAGCTTAGCGCAGATCAATACCGCAACTAAATATGGGAACACCACTTACTATAATAGTTTAAACGGTTCTGGTACCGCAACCAAATATGGGAATACCACTTACCTTAACAATTCAGACGGTTCTTCCAGTACCGCAACTAAATATGGGAATACCACTTACCTTAACAATTCAGACGGTTCTTCCAGTACCGCAACTAAATATGGGAATACCACTTACCTTAACAATTCAGACGGTTCTTCCGGTACCGCAACTAAATATGGGAATACCACTTACCTTAACAATTCAGACGGTTCTTCCGGTACCGCAACTAAATATGGGAACACCACTTACTTTAATAATGCAAATCACAAAAAAAATAAAAAGTAACTTATTTTTCCGCAAGGCGGCTAAAAAACGATGTTTAGACTACTCTTAACGACCGCTATTTTGGAATTTTTCTTAGTAACATAAGGGAGTAAATAGTATGCAAAATAATCTAATAATTGAAATGGTAAAATTCTCTAGTTCACTTAATCAATGCAAATCATATTCATCCCTTATAGAATTATTAGCACAATATCGCAAATATAACCATCCATTTTTTTTTCAAGCTGCTGGTCAATGGTGTCTCGTTTATAATAAAGATGAACAGGCTCTCCCTTTGTTTACTGAGGCTGTAATAATGGGACTGAATTTCCCAAATGTTTTTTGGAATACAATATCTGCCGATTCTATTGGTTCATCTGTTGCTCAATTATTTGTTCAATATGAATCCAAGTGTTTCAAAAAAGAAAAGATAGTTCTGTTTAAATTGGGATATTGCTATTTAACTTCCTGCATTGAACTACCAAATTACAATGCCTATGAATCATTACTTCGCAGAGCTGAAATGTTCGTGGGTTCACATGATTGTATCGTTAATGAGATTCTTCCTATGGGTATACTATCACAAGTTTTTGCACTATCTGATTTTTTAAGAGCGGCTAATGGTCATATAAAAGCAGGTCTTGTCGAACAGGCACAACACAGCATTTTACAGGCAAGAAAACTTCATTCGTGGTTAGATGACATAACTGTGAATGGGAAAGATGCAGACGAATATAGCATTGAAGAAATTGCCGAAATAGGGATACAAAGACACAAATTCCTTTTTAACTCATGGAGAGAAGATTTGTTGAATAATAGAATCATGCTGAATAAGCAACAAGTTATTGATATTTGTAGTTCATTAAGTCCTAAAAATAGATGACGTTATGTCAAAATTATTATCAATACCAGAAGGTCATAAACTGATTGAAGAAAAACTTGACTCTGAAAGGGCGAATAAGGAACTCAACCTGTTATTTGCATAAAAGTAAATCCATTAGATCGAATAAATTATTGGCTTGCGCTTGAATTTGATGCCCCTGCGTCTAAAACAATACAAACTAATGATAACAAAATTATCCACCAGGTTTGGGAGCTAAAAAAAGAAATATTGTTGAAAAAGGACACTCACGAAAAAAAAATATATATGGGCACACAAAGAGCTATTGAACCATACTATTTATTTGAATTTATTGGATTTTATGAATACGAGACAATGAAATATAATGCTGAAATTCTTCGCCTTTATGCAAATTTCAGTCAAAAGGTTAGAGATAATTTCGATAGAATTATTGGTCTTGAGAATTTATATTTAGTTACTCTCCCGGATCAATCTCTTGGTCTGGCTTGGAATGCACCTCCAGAATTTTTAACAAATAATTATGATGACTAAATATGACCGATAAATTTCCAAATCTACAATTTCATTCAACTGACCATATTCGCTTTCAAAATGGATTAGATGTATCTGGTCATAATAAAGGATGTAATAGGGGAATAGAAATTATTAATCACCCCGATGTTGAAGATGCTTTTTTGGTGACTATTTATAACCTTGATGGAAATCATCCGGTTTGGGGAGATAATGTTCAAATGGCACCAAAACGAATGAGAATCGTCTATAATAGCAATAATGTTATTAAACTTCAAGGGTTTGGTTATGATAGAATGGGTACCCCTTTTTCCGATTACGGGTTATCAATCTACTCTGAGAACAATTTGATTACAAAAATAGTATTGCATATGATTGATCGTAGTATCGATATAGAATATTACCCATAGATATATAGCAACTGTTTAGTATAGGTAGTTATACTCCAAACGGGTAGAATATTTACTTTTGAATATTGCATTGCAATCGATAAAAGCAATAAAATAAGAAAGTTACGAGTATAGAGTCGTTAAATATATTAGCCGTTTGGAGTATAGATAAGATAAACGGATGCCAATAAATTTATATATAAGGAAAGAAAATGAAAATATTTGCATTAGCAATAATTATTGTTTTTACACTCGCTTTTGGAGGCTGTGGCTCAAATAATAAGAATTCACGCTATCAAATGGTACAAGTGAACCAATTTAACTATCAATCTAATATGCTTTTAGATACACAAACTGGCGACACATGGCTATTTGGGACTAATGGTTGGAAAAAGAATAATATTGAGCGATAATAATACATAAATTTTTATGGTAACTACTCAGCCCCTTTAAAACAGTATAACCAATTGTATAATAATGAGTTACTAAATAAATGTTTGTAACCATATAATTTATAAACAGTTAGACCCGCTGAGTAGTTTCCTCCTTTTTAAGTAAATGATAAAATGAACTTTTTTTTGCCATTAATCAAGGGCGTTTTTTTTCGTGTCCGCGGGTATAGCTCCACTTCACTTGCCGTCGCTACGCTCCGGCTGCGTTTCGTTACGCCATACCCGCGGACTGTTCATTTACACAATCCTTTTTACACTCCCTAAAAATGCTTCATATATACAAAAAGATGAGTTTTAGGGTGTATGACAAAATGGACAATAAAGGCAGCCGGTTAGTTGAAAAAGATTAGAAATAGATGTCCGAAGTGGCTGATAAGGACATTTTGTCGTACACCCTGAGTTTTACGTTTTACTAAATGATTTAATGTTTATCGACACGCGGCAAATATTTTGTATTTTATGGTTTAACATTTATGAAATTGCCGGCGACATCCGTAATATTAAAAATTAATTGATTGAAAAATTTCAAAGTATCCTATGAAACCGGTAAAAAACGAATATCAAAATCTTGTCTCCGAAATTGGTAACATTCTTCAGGAGGGCAGAGCAAAAGCTGCCTATGCTGTTAATACTATTTTGGTGCAAACCTATTGGCAGATTGGCAGGTACATAGTTGAATTTGAACAAAACGGCAATGAAAAGGCTGACTATGGTTCGAGCTTTTTAGAGAAGATTTCTAAAGACCTTTCTGCAGCTTACGGGAAAGGGTTCAGCAGGTCTAATGTGTTTTATATGAGGCAGTTATACATCACTTTCCCAATTTGTGAGACACTGTCTCACAAATTGACGTGGTCGCATTATTTCGAGATTTTAAAGGCTGAAAACGCGTTAGAAATCAGCTTTTATACTAAACAGTCCGAAAAAGATAATTGGAGTGTCCGCGAATTAAAACGCCAAATGAAAAGTATGTTATTTCACCGGTTAGCACTCAGTAAAGACAAAGAAACTGTTCTGCGATTAGCCGAGGAAGGGCACACTGTGCAAAAACCGGCGGATTTGCTCAAAGACCCTTTCGTGCTTGAGTTTCTTAATATTCCTCAGCAAACAGTCCTGTTAGAAACCGAGCTGGAACAAAAACTAATTGATAACTTACAGCAATTTCTCTTGGAACTTGGGAAAGGATTTACCTTTGTCGCACGCCAATACCGCATAAGCATTGGCGGCAAACATTTTTATGTCGATTTGCTCTTCTATCACCGCATTCTCAAATGTTTCGTGCTGATTGATCTTAAACGAGGAGCAATAGACCATCAGGATGTCGGACAAATAAACCTCTATCTCAACTATTTCAAAAAAGAGGAAAATACCGATGGCGACAATGAACCGGTAGGTATCATACTCGGTGCCTATAAAGATCATTTCCTCGTGGAATACGCGACCGCGAGTATCGACAATCAAATACTTTTAAGTAAATACCAACTCTATCTGCCTGATAAGGATACTCTGCAAGCAGAATTAAATAAACTATTGCAATAAATATGGCTGATAAAGACTAAAGATTTGCCGGTGTTGCTTACGCCCAATCACAAAGCAATCTCTTGAAACTTGACAATTAACTAATCATCGGGTTAAGTTTTTCAGGATCGATATTCAGCTCTTTGATTGCTTTTGCAACTGCACTGTTCTTTATCTTCCCTTCTTTTGCCAAAGCATAAAGTGTTGCAATGGTCACATACCGCGCATCAACTTCAAAGAAATCGCGAAGCTCTTTCCTGCCTTCACTTCTTCCGAAACCGTCCGTTCCAAGGGACATAAGACTCTTAGGCAAATATTTCGCGATAGAATCAGGGAGCGTCTTCACGTAATCCGATGAAGCGACAAACACCGCATCGTCATTGGCTTTGAAAAGTGATGAGATATAAGGCTCTTTCGGTTTATCGGTCGGGTGCAGTAAATTATGCCGTTCGCAATTGAGCGCGTCTTTCCGCAGTTCCTTGTAGCTTGTTACGCTCCACGCGTCCGCCGAGACATCATATTTCTCAAGCAATGTCTGGGCTTTCAAAACTTCATTCATAATTGTTCCCGAGCCGAATAAATGCGCTTTCAGTTTGCCTTTGGATTCAGAAGATTTAAATTTGTACATACCTTTCAAGATTCCATCTTTTACACCTTCAGGTATACGCGGCATTGAATAGTTTTCATTCATAATCGTAATATAGTAGAACACGCTTTCCTGTTCTTCATACATACGGCGAATACCATCACGGATGATAACTGCCAGCTCAAACGCGAATGCAGGGTCATAACAGACAAGATTCGGCACCGGATACGCGAGCAAATGACTATGCCCATCCTGATGCTGCAAGCCTTCACCGTTTAGCGTAGTGCGTCCCGCAGTTCCGCCCACAAGAAATCCTTTCGTCCGCATATCGCCTGCAGCCCAGACTAAGTCGCCGATGCGCTGCATTCCAAACATCGAGTAATACACGAAGAAAGGAATCATATTCAGCGAGTGATTTGCATACGATGTTCCTGCCGCGATAAACGAGGACATACCGCCTGCTTCGGTAATCCCTTCTTCAAGTATCTGCCCGTTTTTGGCTTCTTTATAATAAAGCAGACTGTCCTTATCAACCGGTTCGTAAAGCTGCCCCACGTGCGAATATATACCCACCTGACGGAACAAGGCTTCCATACCGAATGTGCGTGCTTCATCGGGAACAATCGGAACTATAAATTTCCCCATTTCCTTGTCGCGCAGGAGTTTCGCGAGTATTCTCACGAATACCATTGTAGTTGAAACTTCACGTCCCTCGGTGCCTTCATAAAATTCTTCAAATATAGATTCGGGCGGTGTTTTAAAAGGACGGGCTTCAACCTTCCTTGAAGGAACAAATCCGTGCAGTTTTTCTCTCCGCGATTTCAGATAACGAATTTCCGCGCTGTCCTCTGCGGGTTTATAGAACGGTGCCGATGCAACTTCCTCATCGGAAATGGGAATCCCAAACCGTGTTCTGAACTCGCGCAGCTCATCTTCATTTAATTTCTTTTGCTGGTGGGAAATATTTTTTCCCTCACCGCTTTCGCCAAGACCGTATCCTTTAATTGTTTTCGCTAAAATTACGGTCGGCTGTCCTGTATGCTCAACTGCAGCTTTATAGGCAGCATATACTTTCTCAGGATCGTGTCCGCCGCGTTTC
>CAIYTF010000134.1 GCA_903929035.1 uncultured Ignavibacteriales bacterium | reverse complement strand
TCAGCATCAATGCCCTCTGTTTTCTTTAATAGATTCGCGAAGAAATCCCAATAGACTTCCTTTATCACATAATTCGGTATCTCGAACGATAAACTGAAATTCCCGGCTTCTTTGATGGTCAGCAGCCCGTTGTAATAAAGCAGGGAAATAAAATCCCCCACCGTGAAATTTCTTTCAAAACTGTATATTTGCGTCAATTGAGCGTTATATGTTCCGGTTTCCAATATGGTTTCTATCGCCTCCAAGTTTTTGCCGCGGTTTTGGATACTAATCAGATTATTTATCTTGGAAAAATCACTCACGACATTCGTATCGACCATATCGCGCGGGTATTCCAAAGTTTCAGCATTGATTTTCGCGATAAACCTCAGCAGCATCGCGGGATTGTAGAGTTTTGTTTCAGCATCAGGGGAGAATAAACTGCCGTTATACCAATCGGCGGCATCTTTCATAATCGTATCGGCCGAGGAATCGGCGATACCGGGGAAAAGGTCGTAAACCATTTGATTTACTTCAGCGGCTGTGAAACCCGCCATTTCATTAAATTCTGCTTCTCCTGAAATATTGGTTGCTATATTAAATCCGCTTGTCATAGAGTCTAAAGTCACGGGTGTCACGCCCGTGGCGAAAAACCTGTCGATAATACCTTGCCCTGTATAGAATTTAATGATTTCATAAAATTTCCTCACGAATCCGTTCTTTGAAACTATATCCGTGAAAGAGGTAAAATTGAAAGACAGTATCTCGTTCGTGAAATGGTCGTATTCGTCAATTAGAACCATTATTTTGTGCTTGAGTTTATCGCTTACTTCCGTCAAATAATAACCAAGCGTGTTGGACGGATAAACATTTTTCAACACTTCATTGAATTCACTTTTTTCAAGTAATTTATATTGCTTGTTAAAATCGATTAATCCGAATTTAATTTTGTCGTTAAAGCCCTCCATAACATCTTTGATATCCGAGGTGTTAATGCCGGTAAAGTCGAATTTCATCGTATAATAGCAGTTACGAGATTTGCTCGGATTTTTACCGGCATACAGCTCTCCGAACAACGAATCGAATTCATCCTTGTATTGAATGCCGTAATAATAATTAAGCGTTGAAATCAACAATGATTTCCCAAACCTGCGCGGGCGAAGAAAAAACAGAAACTTGTTGGCACTGCTTTCCATTTTTTCGATATAATTAGTCCTATCGATATAGTACATATTTTGTTGAATCAAATTCCTGAAATCGGAAGTGCCGTAAGGTATGTCATTTTGGGTTTTCATTGTCGTACCGAAATTTTATTTTGAATACACGAAATATAATCAATCGTGCCGTTATGCAGGTATCCGCTGACGGGCGACATTTACTTGCAAACAAAACGCGAATCGAAATCTTATTCCAATTCTACGACTTAATCATATTTCTTCAGCTTCTTCCACAGCAGTTTTAATTGCGCCAATAGATTTTTTTCCTGCCCTTGATTAGTCGGTATATAGTATTGCCTGCCTTTTAATTCCACGGGAAAATAATTTTCTTCTATGAAATGATTTTCAAAATCGTGCGCGTACTTATATTCTTTGCCGTAGGATAAATCCTTCATCAACTTGGTCGGGGCGTTGCGCAAATGAAGGGGCACCGCGTAGTTCGGATATTTTTCAACATCAGCCAGCGCGTTATCGATTGCTTTATAAGCGGCGTTGCTTTTAGGGGATGATGCAAGATATGTAACGCATTGGGCGAGAATAATACGTGCTTCCGGCATTCCAATTTTGTGAACCGCGGAAAATGCCGCCTCCGCGAGCACGAGTCCGTTTGGTGATGCATTGCCAATATCTTCTGAAGCAAGAACCACTAACCGGCGCGCGATAAACAGCGGGTCTTCTCCGCCTGCAAGCATCCGTGCCATCCAGTATATTGCCGCATCCGGATCGCTGCCGCGAATGCTTTTTATAAACGCCGAAATCACGTTAAAATGTTCTTCACCGGATTTATCATACAGGATATTTTTTTGACGGCTTACAGTTTCAATAACATCTTTTGTTATCGCCACTGTTCCTGTACCTGGCTGCACGGCATAGTCAAACGAAATTTCAAGCGTGTTCAGAAGTATTCGCGCATCACCGCCGGATACATACATTAAAAAATCAACATCCTCCACGATGGTTTCGCGGGATGTAAATTTTGCATCGCGCGCGAGCGCGTTTTTTATTATACAAGCAAGTTCGGATTTATCTAATGGCTGCAAAACAAATATTCTCAGCCGCGAGCGAAGCGCAGGAATAACTTCAAATGACGGGTTCTCTGTTGTTGCGCCAATAAAAATAATAGCACCTGTTTCAACAGCATTCAAGAGCGCGTCTTGCTGAGCTTTATTGAACCGGTGAATTTCATCGATAAATAAAATCGTCCGCCTCCCGTTCCCGCGGTTGACCGCGGCAATCTCCAAAATCGCGCGCACATCTTTTACCCCCGATGACACCGCGTTCAGCCGGTGAAAATCAGCATCGGTTTTATTGCCGATAAGTTCTGCAATGGTTGTTTTTCCTGTCCCGGGAGGTCCCCACAATATAAACGATGAAAGAGTTTTCTTCTCTATCATCACGCGTATAGGTTTTCCTTCAGCCATCAGGTGCTGCTGCCCCATAAAATCCTCCAGATTACGAGGACGCATTCTATCCGCGAGCGGTGAAAAAATGTCTGGCATTGTTATTATCGAAAGAATTTATTACGTCACCACATTATTATTTGTATAATACTCATCATCTTTTGACCGAAGTGTAAAATAGAACGTGCTTCCTTTTCCCTCTTCACTTTCCACCCAAATCTTGCCGCCGTGCTTTTCAACAAACTCTTTGCAGATCAATAATCCCAAACCGGTGCTGGGCTCGCCATCAGTTCCGGCCGTCCCTACATTTTCACCTAATATAAATAACTTATCGACAACGTCCGCCGTAATTCCAACGCCTGTATCTGTTACCGATATTTCAATCATACCTGATTCTGTTTCTCTGGCTTTACAGCTAACTTTACCATTCTTACGTGTAAATTTTACTGCATTTGAAAGCAAATTACGGAGGACGGAACTAATCATTTTCCTATCCGCGTAAATTTTATATGTCTCCGGAATTTTATTGATAATTGTAATTCCCTTTTGCACTGCTTTTTGCGTAACTGACTCTTCGCATTCCAAAAAAACAGTAAAATAAGCTGAGTTCCGCGAGCGTGAAAGCGATTAACCCTTTTTGCAATTGTGCCCATTCTAATAAATTTACCAGTAAATTATAAACATTCACTATAGATGTACGCAGCGTGTTATGGCACTTGTCAAGCTCTTCGGCTGAAAATTTAAATTCGCTGTTTGTCAAAAGTTCCGATAAACCAAGCAATCCTTGGAAAGGGCTTTTCAAATCGTGCGCGATTATTGAGAAGAATTTATCTTTTTCAGCATTCGACAATTTAAGTTTATCATTTGTATCTTGGATTATTTTTTCTGCCTTTTTGCGCTCTGTAATATCAAAAATAATAGCGTGCAGATGTTCTTTACCCTCTGAATTTTTTATACTCGTGCTAAAAATTTCAATATCTCTGATAAAACCATCTGCTCTCTTATGTTTTAGCTCAAAACGTTCTTGCTCGCGATTTCTTACTTTTTGCATTACTGCTTGAATTTCTTCAGGGGAGATTATATTTATTTGCCGTAGGTTCATTTGTCTTAGTACTTCGCGTGGCCACCCGTAGTAATTAGCCGCGGCATAATTGGCATCGATAATATTTCCGGTATCGGGATCAATTATTAGTTTAACAGCAACGTGATTTTCAAACAATTTTCTAAAATGTTTTTCGCTCTCCCGCAGTGCTTTTTCAGCCCGCTTGCGCTCGGTTATATCGTGGTAATTCATTAATACGCCATCAATAACAGGATCATTAGCGAGATTGACCGCGGTGAGTTCTATCGGCTTATAACTACCGTCTTTACATTTGTACATATACTCCACTGTTATTGACGAGTTATCTTTTTCCAATAGAGTAGAGAATTCTATTTTTAATCGTTCAAAGTCGTCCGGGTGAATTGTTAACCAGCCGTTAGTGCCTACAAGGTCTCGCGGCTGCCATCCAAACCATTTCTCAACATTAGGGCTTATATATTTTACAATGCCGTCACTACCCATAATGACGATCACGTCCGAAATATTTGCAACCATTGCACTGTGTTTAGCTTCGCTTGCGCGTATCGCTGCCTCCGCGGCATAACGGACTTTACTTTCTCTTAACACGTTTTCGGCGTGCTTAAGCTCGGTGATATTTATAACTGTCGCGAAACATTGTTCCCCTGTTTCAGAAACTATGCCTTCAACGTGAACATACATTGGCAAGTTTTCGGCAGCAGATAAGATTACTTCACAGGTTTCTTTTGTCTTGGAGGAAAATACTTTAGAGAGAAATAGATTGAAAATTGGTTTTGTGTCATAGGTTACAAACAAGCCAAACCTGTTGTTTATTAAAAGCGCGCGTTCTTTGCCGAGCATTCGCGCTCCAACGAAGTTTAGCCCAATGATTTTGCCTTCTTGGGAAAGAGTGAAATATCCGGAAGGTGAAAAATCGTATAATTCGGTATATTTTTGGGTAGCAATTCCCGCTGTCTTCGCGGCGGTATCCGCGCGCTTGTTTGCAAGCCGCAGTTCTTCGTTCTGTAATTCAAGCTCAATCTGGTGAACCTGTAACTCGTGAATTAATTTCAGACTATCTGCTTCAGAGTGCCGTGATGCCGGTTTTACAGTCACTGTTTTCAGAAAATCTTCTGCTTTTTGGCGAAGGTCGGAGGTTTCCGATTTGTTATCGGTATTTTCCATCATTTCTATTCCTACAACTCTTTTTATTTTTTATATTCCACCTACATCCATCGCGGAATATCAGATTATTAATCATACGGTTTCCCATTATTACACCCGGTTAAAGATACCGAATAAGATAAGCAAAGCCGATTATGATATTGACATATTTTTTAACTGTTTAGGTCAAAAACCGTGTTTCCCGTTAGAGAATAAATATTTGTCAGGACAACAAATATAATTATCATAGCATCATAGTTGCACGGTTTATTACCTAAACAGATACATAATAATAAAAGAAATTTATTACATTTGCAAAACTAAATATATTACGCCTCAATATGAAGCGATAAACGATAAATAGGAACGCCAAACTATAGTCTCTACCAATAAAATATGCATTCAGTTCCAAAGAAACGACCAAAGAGTTATCGATGTTGATTACGGCAAATCACAAAGTAATCTCGCGGCATTCGGAACAAACATCCCCTGTGAAGATTATAAGCCAAGCACTCAGGTTGGTTATAGCTTTTATGTCTTCAAGTGCCATATAGCCTTTTACCTGCTCTATACCGGCGGTTCTGACTTCATCGAGTTTGCCGGCGTTTTCTTTTTTGATGTATTTAATTTCAAAAAGGTGT
>CAIYTF010000133.1 GCA_903929035.1 uncultured Ignavibacteriales bacterium | reverse complement strand
ATTTGCCCCCTTCGGGGACATAGATGCTTTTTATCATTCTCCCGTGAGTTGTCACTCACGGTTATTCAAATTTAGTCCCGTTGGGACATAATATCCGTACCATATATTTTCTTGATTTCAGGAGACTGAGTAGTTACGAATTAAACAATTATTCGATACCAATTTCATTTTTGCAGGGGCAGCCGGCTGCCCCTGCATTACAAAACTACATTTTATACTTTCTCACGCGAAGATGCGAAGGTAAGATTTAGAAGATGTAAAAGTTATTTCTTTACAAAGACTTACGTTCTTTTCGCGTACTTAGCATCTCTTCCTTTCCCGATAGTCATAATCAACTTTTTCTCCCGCAGTTCTTGTAATGCTCTTTTAATCGTGGCATAACTAATAGACGGGCACGCGCGCTGCACATCTCCGTATGCAAATTCATCGGGTAATTTCTCAATCGCGCTGTACACTAATTCTTTCTTTGCGCCTTTGGCAACCGATATTTTACCAATCCGATCTTCAAATTCTTTGTACGCGGCAATTATGGTTCCAAGTAAATAATTCCACCAAGGTATCAGGTCGTGTTCGCCATCGTGCCAATTTTGTGAGCTTTTATACAGTGCATCGTAATACGATTCTTTACTTTCTTCAACTATTCGTTCAAGTGAAATATATCTCCCCACTTGGTAACCTGCCTTATACAGCAAAAAAAGAGTTAATAACCTGCCAAGTCTGCCGTTGCCATCTTTGAAAGGGTGAATACATTCGAAATCCAGTACAAACGATGCAATCGCGAGCAATGGTTCCGCTCTCTTTTCCGCGATACAAATATTATATTTTTTGCAAAGACTCTCGATTGCTTTTGGGGTACCGCTCGCCGTTACAGGCTTGAACCTAATAACCATTTTACCTTCCGGTAATACCTCCATAATGGCGTTATCCTTTTGCTTGAATCCCGTGGATATTTCATCGGTATATCGGTAAAGTTGTTTGTACCAGTTCAAAAGCAATTGGGGAGTCACTGCAAATTTCTCGTAATTGGCGTGGATAATACCAAGTATATCCTTATATCCTGCAACTTCCTGTTCAGGGCGGTTTCGCGGTTTGCTGTCACTGCTGATGATAGAACGAATTCTTGCTTCAGGAACTATAATACCTTCAATACGGTTGCTTGACTCGGTACTATGGATTATAGCGGCTTGCTGTAATGATTTAATAACTTCGGGAAACTGTTGTTGATAAAGTCTTTCCCTTCCTTTATACTCACCGATAGCTCGTACCGCCATTAAAAGCGACTGTGATATCGGCTGGTAAATTAAATAGTCATATTCAAAAGATTTCATTTTGAAAAACTTTCATTTAGTATTTTTTAATGATAACTATTAATAGGCTCATTTGCAAACAATATGACCCTATTAATAGGCTCACATATACAGGAAGTGAGCCTATTAATAGGGTCGTATAAATTTAATTGTCTGAGATTCAGAAATCTTAGTTGAAATTGGGTAAAACTCAGCCGGATTTGTATATGAGGAAATAATAAAAAACCCCGACGCTGGGGGGAACATCGGGGAGCTGTTGTATGTTTACAGGTCAGGGGAGAAACCTGCAAACGAGGCACTTAAAATTAAT
>CAIYTF010000132.1 GCA_903929035.1 uncultured Ignavibacteriales bacterium | reverse complement strand
GGTTATTCAAATTTAGTCCCTTTGGGACATAATATTAGTACCGTATATTTTCTTGATTTCAGGAGGCTGAGTAGTTACGCGTAACCAATTTAATATTCACAACTTTTTTTTGGAGTGGACTCATATATAGTGAATTCTGAAATACCCTGCCAAGGTAGTTATGCCAGCCGTGCAGCTGCCTTTCAGTTTCTTACAAATGAAAAAAATAATTTATTTCAAGCTAAAATATTTAGAATTACGAGTTTTTTTTTGGCACTAAGTTTGAAGTATCTATTTAATATAGATAGAAATGGATTATTTTATGATCAAAGGATATATTCAGATTGATAGTGAAGTTTGCAAAGGGTGCGAACTTTGTATCGAAGCGTGTCCGCGGGATAGTTTAGCACTTTCCAAGAGCATAAACCACAGCGGATTTCGATATGTAGAACTAAAAGAAGATAATTGCACGGGCTGCACTAACTGCGCGTTAGTCTGCCCGGATGCCGCGATAAAAGTTTATCGTCAAGCTAAACCTAATAAAGCAGTTTAGGCAGCAGAGGCACGTGTGGCACAAAAGAAATTAGGACGCGAAATAAAATTGATGAAGGGTAACGAAGCTTTAGCTGAATCCGCTATCCGCGCGGGAATGCACGCCTATTTTGGTTATCCAATAACTCCGCAGTCTGAAATATTAGAATATCTCACCGAACAAATTCCAAGCAGGCACGGATTAGTATTACAGGCTGAAAGCGAAGTAGCCGCGATTAATATGATTTATGGTGCTGCAGGTGCAGGCGCGCGTGTTATGACATCGTCATCCAGCCCGGGAATCAGTCTTATGCAGGAAGGGCTTTCATATATTGCCGCGGCTGAACTTCCTTGCGTTGTTGTAAATGTATCAAGGGGAGGTCCCGGTTTGGGCACAATTCAACCCTCGCAAGGCGACTATTTCCAAGCAACAAAAGGCGGCGGACACGGAGACTATCATCTGATAGTACTTGCTCCGGCATCAGTGCAGGAAATGTCAGATTTTATATTTGACGGATTCCGACTGGCTGAAAAATATCGTAATCCTGTTATGATTCTAAGTGACGGGGCACTTGGTCAAATGATGGAAAAAGTAGAATTGCAGGAAGAATGGTCTTTGCCTTATACTGAAAATCCTTGGGCAACCACCGGCAAGCCTGCTTCGCGTGAAAGAAATATTATTACTTCCCTTCATATCGAAGTTGAATTGATGCAGGAGATTAATCATCGTTTACTTGCAAAATATGAGCAGATGAAAGAAGTTGAAGTAAGATTTGAAGAATATATGACAAACGATGCCGAAATACTTTTATCAGGCTTCGGATTGTGTGCCCGCATCTGTCAAAAAGCAGTTGATCTGGCACGCGCAAAAGGAATTAAGGCAGGACTTTTGCGCCCTATTACTTTATTCCCCTTCCCTAAAAAGCAATTTGCTCAGCTTGGTAAACAAGTAAAAGTAATTCTTGATGTGGAAATGAATGCAGGACAAATGATTGAAGATGTGCGATTGGCAGTAAACGGGACTTGCCCCGTGGAATTTTTAGGAAGAATGGGCGGTGTTATTCCGTCACCTGAAGAAGTTCTCGCTAAAGTTGAAGCAATGGCTGAATCACTATTTACAGTAGAATCCGGAGGATAATAATATGACCACCGAATTTTCGACTTCCGAAATTGACTTAGTAGAAACAAAAGAAAATTATGAATGTGTCTATGAAAAACCGGATACATTAACAGATATAAGATTCCACTATTGCCCCGGCTGCGGTCACGGAACCGCCCACCGCGTACTTATGGAGGTAATATCTGAATTAGGCATTCAAGAACAGACCATTGGAGTGGCTCCGGTGGGATGTTCGGTTTTTGCATATCAATATATGAATATAGATATGCAGGAAGCTGCTCACGGGAGAGCAAGCGCGGTTGCAACAGGCATCAAACGCGTGTTACCGGACAAATATGTTTTCTCTTATCAAGGTGACGGCGACCTTGCCGCTATCGGGACCGGTGAAACAATCCACACGATAAATCGCGGCGAGAATATCCTGATATTGTTTATTAATAATGCTATTTACGGTATGACAGGCGGCCAGATGTCGCCAACTAGTTTAGCAAATCAGGTTACGTCAACCTCGCCGTATGGCAGGGATGTTAGTTTTTGCGGTAACCCATTGAAAATAACCGACTTAATTGCACACATCCCGGGAGCTTATTATGTATCCCGTCACGCGGTTAATACCGCTGGTAACGTGAGGAAACTCAAGAAAGCAATTAAGCTGTCTTTTGAATATCAAAAGCTGAAAAAGGGAACCTGCTTCATTGAAGTTGTTTCGAACTGTCCATCCGGATGGAAACTTTCACCTCGCGACTCGATGCAATGGATCGAGGAAAATTTATTCCCTATATATCCGCTTGGCGATATTAAAGTTCCAACAACAAATATCTAAGAAACTGTATGAAATCCGAAGAAATAATATTAGCCGGATTTGGCGGACAGGGTGTTCTTTCACTTGGGAAGATGCTTTCTTATGCAGCAATCATAGAAGGAAAAGAGACAACGTGGATGCCCTCTTATGGACCTGAAATGCGCGGCGGAACTGCCAATTGCATTGTTATTGTTGATGACGCTAAAATCAGTTCGCCCATTGTATCAACTTTTGATACAGGAATTTTACTCAATCAGCCTTCATTAGACAAGTTTGAGCATTCAATAAAGCAAGGCGGCTTTTTGCTTTATGAAGAATCCACTATTATCACTCCGCCGACAAGAACAGAAATACAAATTGTCTGTATTCCGGCAATTGCCGAAGCAGATAAAATGAAGAAAAAACAAGTTGCTAATATGATAATGCTTGGTGCTTTTCTTGAAGCAAGACCAATCGTAATGATTGAAACCGTTATGGAAGCACTAAAAAAGGTTTTGCCCGAACGTCATCATCATACATTGTCTATGAATAAAGAGGCTATATTAAGGGGTAAAGAGTTGGCTGCTATGCATCTTTCGTCACCTAATGTATTTGGAAAGGAAGGAAAAAATGCCGGATACTGATTATAAATGCGGACACAATTGCAGGAACACCTGCGCTATGCTTAATGAAGCACTGCGGAGAGAAACTGCATCAATCAGGTTTTACGAATCCGTGCACGATGAATGCACTACACCCGAAGTAAAATCCTTTCTTGGCAATGTTGTCGAGAAACGACGTTCGGAAATATTGAAAATCATTCAAAAATTAAATGAAATTCACGCGCATTCACAAGCTCTTGATGGTATTGCCTCCAGTTTCAACGCGTTTTAAATTTTGAAATCTATTTTCAGTATCAAGGAGACGGCCGCGGCAAATATTCTTGACGAAAGCTATCTTCTTTTGATACGTGAAGGTTAGAGCTATAAGTTTTAAAGGTTATTTCGTAACTACTCAGCCTGTTCTTGAATTTGTCCCAACGGGACTAAATTTGAATAACCGTGAGTGCTAACTCACGGAAAAGTAAGCCCAACAAATAACGTCCCCGAAGGGGGCGAACTAACTACGCGGCGTGAATTTGCCCCCTTCGGGGACATAGATGCTTTTTATCATTCTCCCGTGAGTTGTCACTCACGGTTATTCAAATTTAGTCCCTTTGGGACATAATATCAGTACCGTATATTTTCT
>CAIYTF010000131.1 GCA_903929035.1 uncultured Ignavibacteriales bacterium | reverse complement strand
GATTCGCATCTCTGGCACTCGATTGGAATAAGTTAATTCCTACAACCACGGCTATACCAACTATGATAACGCCGAGTACGATTAATAACAATTGTTGTTGTCCCATAATGAGTCAACCTTTCTGATTAGTTTAATAATGAACGTGTTTATGTTTTCGTAAACTATACAACAATTGGCGTGCCAAGTTAGTATGTTCATTTTTTTCATTATTTAACAGGCACATACACCTGAAAACATTGCAGGATAAACAAAAGCGGTAAAAATTACCTGTCAAAAATACCGTGCAAAAAAAATAATTCAATCCACTTGGAAAATAAAATATTTTATTATATTTAATACTTAAATCAAAAAATAATTTAAACTATTTCACAAACAAAGGATACTTTTTATGCGCAATTTACTTTTATTTCTTCCTGTACTTATGATTACAGGATTATTACTAACCTCCTGCAAGGATGCAGGGACAAATCCTCCGCCGGACCCGGGAAAATGCTTCGTTAATATTGCCTCAGAGCCAATCGGTGCAGTTGTATATATAGATGGTTCTACAACTGCAAGATGTACTACCATTGCTATTCCTATAAAGGATTCTTTAGTCCCCGGCGACCACAGTTTCAAATTTGTTTTTCCTAACAGCAGTGTAAAGACTCTTACATTCAATCTAATAGCAAAAGATACTCCTACAGTAGTAAACGCCACATTGTCTAAGGGTGTAGTAAATGTCGGATCTGATCCGGCTGGTGCAAAGGTTTATGTTGATGCTTCTACAACTGAATTTATCAATGGAAGCCCATTATATGAAGGCAGTTATAAATTTAAATTTGTATTTTCAGACAATAATACTGTTACAAAAACGGTTTCTGTCACTGCAGGCGTAACTAATAGTGTTACTTGCGGTAACTTTAAAAGTTTCAGCACGGCACAAATTTGGGAGACTGCTGCTACCGGTGATACCCAATTTAGTGGATTAGTTCTTAAAACAGGTTTGGCTATCGGCTTTTCGGATCCAAAGAATGCAACAATGGACTTGTTCTTTGCAGGTCCGGACACCTTAGAATCAGCCTACCTTTCAATCAAAGCCACATTGGATCGCCATACTTATTTCCGAATGAGCGACAGCACAAATTTAGATGATGGGGTATCTGCTCCGCAGTATAGTACATCAACTTGGGGTAATATTACTACTCAAGCAATTCTTAACTTAACACATTATTTCTGGATATATGATGCCGATGGCAATTATTCAAAAGCAAAAGTTACTGAATATCATGCTAAAACCAGTGTTAGTGATCCTGCTTATGTAAAATTAAAATATTATTATAACTCCAAGGGAAGCAGAGCTTTCTAATTTTATTTTCCTAATTTTTAGTATTTTTAGGCGGTTAGAATTTCTGACCGCCTTTTTTTTGGAAAATTATAAATGTCTTAATTTTGAAACAAAAATTGTATTTTTGTAAGCGGCTGAATAATTAGAAATATTATTCCGGATAATGAATGGAAACAAAATATATGAAAACACCCATACTCACTGAAATACCGGCACTCGGAGAGAATTTGCCGCTCAATGAAGGAGTGCAAAAAAATTTTATAGCACTTGAAAACAGTCATCAATTCGCGCTGCGTGTCAGTTTAGCCACCGAAGAAGGGTTATATCCAATCATACGCGCGGGCGATATAATAATATGTGACACAAAGGCAAAACCGGAGGACCGGGATATTGTGGCGGCACGCTGGCACAAAAACGAAGTGATCAGGCTGCTAAGCATAATTCCAAACAACCCCGATAAATATCTCCTGCTCAGCTATAACAATACTGAACCGCCAAGATTAGTATCGAGAGAAGAAACAGCAATCTATAAAGTGGTGCTGATCAAGAAATTCAGTTAGATCCTAAATTGTCTGAATCAGGATTTACCCCCGATAGAATCGGGACAAGAGGATTAAAGGATTGCAAGGATTTTAGAAACAGCTTGATATAACCTTCGCGGTCTTCGCGTGAGAAATTGTTATGGTTATTCCTAAATTGTCTGAATCAGGATTAAAGGATTGCAAGGATTTTAGAAACAGCTTGATATAACCTTCGCGGTCTTGGCGTCTTCGCGTGAGAAATTGTTATGGTTATTCCTAAATTGTCTGAATCAGGATTAAAGGATTGCAAGGATTTT
>CAIYTF010000130.1 GCA_903929035.1 uncultured Ignavibacteriales bacterium | reverse complement strand
TAATTGTTAGTTGTCAAGTTTCACAAGGTTGTTTAAGAAAACTTGAATAATAATTTTGTTGTAAAGATAATAATTTTAATTTAAAATCCAAAGGTGTTTGAAAAAAAAGTTGTGGCTTTAACTCATACCATTTTTCAATAGCATTAAAAGGTGTTTTTACATTTAGCTCTTTTCTAACTCCTCCATGTCTTCTATAAAGCATATAGTGAATAAGAAAAGCGTTTAGAGATAGAGTCATTTCCTGTTTGTTTTTGTATTCTTCTTTTAAGATAGTTCCGGTTTTAATAGTTCCGTTTACTCTTTCAACCATCCCGTTAGTCTTAGGTGTGGCCGGCTTGGTCAGTCTGTGGTCAATATGATTTTCAGCGCAAACAACGTCAAGTTTGGAAGGCTTGGCGCATAAGACCCCTTTTTTTGATTTTATTAGTCTATTGGTAAATTCAAGCCCATTATCCGTAAGAACATGAGTAATTCCAAAGGGGAAAAAGAGTAAACAATTATTCATAAATGTTTCGGCGTTTTCGCTTGTTTTAGCGTCATATACCTCATAATAGAGAGTTCGTGTGGCTCTGTCTATCGCCACAAACAGATAGTGTTTAACACCCTCTAATTTGGGCAGATATGTCACATCTATATGCAAATAACCGGGCTCGTATTCCTTGAACTTTTTAGCCTTTTCTCTTTTTTCTTGAGGAATTTTATTTATGTTAGCGCGCTTGAATGTTCTGTATAGAGAACTCCGGGTTATGCCTGCGTTTTTGGCCAGCATCATTTCCCAAACCTCGTCAAGAGGCAGCCAAGCAGTTTTCCTGATAGATACCGCCAAGGTCTGCTCAATATCGCTTAGAGCGTACTCAATGCGGTTTGGTCGCGAACTCCTATCCGTATGAGTGTCTCTTTCCCCCCATTTCATAACGGTTGGAATCGAAGTATTATACCTTAACGATAATTCTAAATTTGTCGCGTTGCTGTTTCTTATTTCACGTCTAATGTGTATATTCGTTTTAGCATTCGAATGATATTCTTGTTTCATATTTAATTTCCTTTTTTGTCGAAGTAAAATTAAATATACAAATTTTCTTTTGATTGTTTTTTCCTCTCTCTTTGTTTTTCTTACAAAGAGAGAGTTATTTTTAACAACCTTGTGAAACTTGACAGTTAATTGTTAATGATTAATTGTAAATGATTAATGATTAATTGTAAAGTATTAATTTATCATTAACCATTTACAATTAACAATTAATCACTATCCATTATTTTTTTGTTTTTCTAATATAGCTTTGTATTCGGTTGGAAAAACTTTAACAAATTTTGCCGATTCCGAATCCCAATTCTTTATCAGGTATTCAGCCGGCTTCGAGGCTGTGTACTGCACGTGTTTTTTCAGTAAATCCAGCACCTGCAATTTATCTTCTTCATCTTCGAGATATGATATTTCAACCATCCCTTTATTGACTTTCATATTGAAGATAGAATCCTTATCATAAACAAAAGCGATTCCTCCGGACATACCCGCGGCAAAATTTCTTCCCGTGCTTCCAATAACTAAAACAACCCCGCCTGTCATATATTCACAACAGTGATCGCCGACACCTTCAACTACTGCTGCAGCACCGCTATTACGAACGGCAAATCTTTCTCCTGCAACTCCATTGAAGAAAGCACTTCCTCCCGTTGCCCCATAAAGACAGGTATTTCCGGAAATAATATTTTCGTCTGTAGCATATTTAGTTTTATCGGGGACTCTGACAATTAATTTTCCTCCGGATAATCCTTTACCAACATAATCATTTGCTTCTCCGCGAAGGTTAAGAGTTACGCCCTTTGCAAGGAAAGCACCAAAACTTTGTCCGGCAATTCCTTCAAGATTCAAAGTAATGGTATCATCAGGCAGTCCTTCATCGCCATACCGCGTTGCAACTTCGCCCGAGAGCATAGTGCCAACACTTCTATTGACGTTTTTAACTAATGAGTCAATAACTACTTTCTTTTTCGTTTCAAGCGCGGACTTGGCTTTCTTAATAAATTCAGTATCAATCTGATCATTCAGCTGATGGTCCTGATCTTTTGTTTTGTGCAAGTCTGTTTTATAAAGTGGTTCAGGTTTATAAATAACCCGGCTTAAATCTAAACCGCGTGCTTTCACGTGATTAAAATCGCGTTTTTCAACAAGTTTTTCAACCGCGCCTACCATATCGATAAACTTTCTATATCCAAGCTTTGCCATTAATTCGCGGACTTCTTCAGCTATCATAAACATAAAGTTTATCAAATATTCGGGCTTGCCGCTGAATTTTTTTCTAAGTTCAGGGTCTTGCGTGGCTACCCCAACAGGACAAGTGTTTAGATGGCATTTCCTCATCATTATACAGCCTTGAGTAACGAGCGGAGCAGTGGCAAAACCGAATTCTTCTGCACCTAACAAAGCACCTATAACTACGTCCCTGCCTGTTTTTAATTGTCCGTCAACTGCAAGAAATACCCTGTCACGCAAGCCGTTCAATACCAAAGTCTGCTGAGCTTCACTCAAGCCAATCTCCCAGGGAGTTCCGGCATATTGAATAGATGAAATCGGGCTTGCACCTGTTCCGCCATCGTGCCCGCTAACAAGGATATGATCCGCGTGGGCTTTTGCAACACCTGCCGCAACGGTACCCACGCCGGTTTCGGAAACTAATTTCACGCTAATACGTGCTTTGGGATTAATATTCTTTAGGTCAAAGATTAATTGTTTTAAGTCTTCGATAGAATAAATATCGTGATGCGGCGGCGGACTGATTAGTGTCACGCCGGGTGTAGCATAACGGGTTTTCCCGATTATTCTGTCAACTTTGAACCCGGGAAGCTGTCCGCCTTCGCCCGGTTTTGCTCCTTGTGCCATTTTAATCTGGAGTTCATCGGCATTAACTAAGTAGTTTGCAGTAACGCCAAATCTGCCCGATGCTACCTGCTTAATTGCCGAGCGGATATTTTCTTTACCGGGGAGAGTAATAAAACGCGAAGGGTCTTCTCCGCCTTCTCCGGTATTGGATTTACCGCCAATTTTATTCATAGCAGCAGCTATTGAAGTATGAGTTTCCCAAGATATAGAACCAAAACTCATCGCACCGGTTGAAAATCTTTTTACAATCTCTTTTGCCGGTTCAACTTCTTCAATTGGAATTGGCTCATCCGCGAAATCAAAATCAAGAAGGCTTCTAAGCGTAACACGGTTTTTTTCCTGCCGGTCAATTAACTTGGTGTATTCCTTAAATGTTGCAAAATCATTATTTCTTGTGCTGATTTGAAGTTTAGAAATTGATAGGGGATTCCATAAGTGGTGTTCACCATCTCCGCGGAATTTGTATATACCGCCGGGTAACAGATTGTTAGGGTCCCTTAAATCGCTATAAGCCATTGTATGTCTTTTTACTGTTTCTTCTTCAAGCATTTCCAAAGAAAGCCCCTCGATTTGACTTGTAGTGCCCGTGAAGAAGTTATCTACAATTTCTTTATCAAGCCCGAGTATTTCATAAATTTGGGCTCCGCGGTAAGATGACAGCGAACTAATACCAATTTTGCTGAAAATTTTCAGCAATCCTTTCGTAACTGCCTTGATGAAATTTTTCTTGGCATCCTGATAATTATTAACCCCGGGCAGGTAGCCTTCTTTAGCTAAACTTGAAAGAGTTTCAAACACAAGATATGGATTAACTGCTGTTGCGCCGTATCCATAAAGGAGCGCAAAATGCGATACTTCGCGCGGCTCACCGCTTTCCAAAATAATTGATGTGCGGGTTCTTAAACCTTCTTTCAAGAGTGCCTGATGAACTCCTGAAAGTGCCAATAAACTTGGAACCGGAGCATAACGTTCACTTATTCCCCTATCGGAAAGTATTAGCAGCGTGTAACCCCGCCTGACCGCGTTAACTGCTTCCTGACAAATTTGTTCAAGCTTTGTACGCATATCTCTTTTCTTATCTGCCTTAAACAAAATAGATATGGTATGCGCCTTAAAAAATCCTTTGGAAATATTTCGTATTTTTTCAATTTCAGTATTTGAAATGACAGGGTTATTAATCTTTAAACAATGAGCGTGTTGAGGGGTTTCATCCAAGAGATTTTGCTCAGGACCAACATACGTGATGATATCCATAACTAATTCTTCCCGAATCGGGTCAATGGGGGGATTAGTTACCTGCGCGAACAGTTGTTTAAAATATCTGAACAATAGCTGTGGTTTTTCCGAGAGTACTGCTATTGGAATATCAGTACCCATTGATCCTGTTGCTTCTTCGCCATTGACCGCCATAGGAGCAAGTACAGTGAAAATATCTTCTTTTGTATATCCGAATATTTTTTGTTTTTCAAAAACATTTTGATGCTTTACGGTATGTACAAACACAGGTTCCGGAAGTTCTTCAAGTTTTACTAAATTTTCCTTTATCCAAGTGCTGTAAGGTTGTCTTCTTACAATCTGTCCCTTTATTTCATCATCCGAAACGATTTTTTGTTTTGAAATATCAACAAGGAACATATTACCGGGCTTAAGTTTACCTTTGCTTTTAATGTTTTCAATAGGAACATCAAGAACTCCGGCTTCGGAAGCAAGTATAACCATATCATCTTTTGTAATTATATACCTCGCGGGTCTGAGTCCGTTTCTATCCAGTGTCGCGCCGATTAAATTGCCGTCAGTAAAACCTATCGCGGCAGGGCCGTCCCAAGGCTCCATAAGCATATTGTGATATTGATAAAACGCTTTTCTTTCTTCATCCATTAGAGTATGGTTCGCGTAAGCCTCCGGGATCATCATCATAATAGCGTGAGGAAGACTTCTTCCGCTCATCACTAATAATTCAAGCACGGAGTCAAATGTAGCAGAATCGCTTTGACCGCCCATAATAATTGGCAGCATTCGTTTAAGGTCTTTGCCGTAGTATGGAGAATCCATAACCGCTTCCTTAGTGCGCATCCAGTTTTTATTACCTTGCAGTGTATTGATTTCGCCGTTGTGCGCGATCATTCGGAAAGGATGCGCCAAGTCCCAGGTAGGGAAAGTATTGGTAGAAAATCTCAAGTGAACAAGCGCGAGTGCTGATTTCATATCCGGATCGTTGAGGTCCGCGTAATAATCCGTCATTTGCGCGGCAAGAAGCATTCCTTTGTAAATCACCGTCTTCGAAGAGAATGAAGGCACGTAATATAAACTTCTATCTAACTTTAGTTCAGCGCGAATACGATGATCAGTAACCCTGCGGATTAGATAAAGCTTTCTTTCAAAAGCATCCTGATCTTTTATATTTTCACCGGCACCAACGAAGCACTGGCGGATAAAAGGCTGGGTTTGTTTAGCACCATATCCAAGTGTTGCCGGATTGACCGGTACATTTCTCCATCCAAGAAATTTTTGCTCTTCGTCAAGAATAATTTTTTCAATGATATGTTCGCAAGACCTGCGCTGAATTGCATTCTGAGGAAGAAAAATAAATCCTACTGCATATTTGCCATAAGCGGGCAGAGTTATTTTAACTTCAGAAGCCGCTTTGCGCATAAATTCATCAGGCATTTGAATAAGAATTCCGCCGCCATCGCCGGTTAGCGGATCCGCTCCCACGGCACCGCGATGCGCCAGATTCCTCATTAACTCGATACCTTTTTCAACAATTTCACGGGATTTTACGCCCTTGATATTGACGACAAAGCCTATTCCGCAGGAATCTTTTTCAGTTGAAGGGTTATATAATCCCAGCTCACTTGCTTTTTTGATTTTTTGAAAATCAACCATACTCTTTTTTATATTAAATAAGGAAAAATAAAAAAATAAGTTAATTATTTTAGGAATTAACCAATTTATTAAACATAAATT
>CAIYTF010000129.1 GCA_903929035.1 uncultured Ignavibacteriales bacterium | reverse complement strand
GCCGGATTGTATATCTTTGTTTTCGCCCGGGCTGAGAATAAACTGCCGTTATACCAGTTGGCGGCATCTTTCATAATCGTATCCGCGGCGGAATCCGTGATACCGGGGAAAAGGTCGTAAACAATTTGTTTCACTTCGGCGGAGGTAAAACCTGCCATTTCATTGAATTCGGCTTTACCGGAAATATTTGTTGCTATGTTAAATCCGCTTGTCATCGAGTCCAATGTCACGGGTGTCACTCCCGTGGCGAAGAACCTGTCTATTATGCCGCGCCCCGTATAAAATTTTATCCGCTCGAAAAACTTTCTTACATATCCGTTCTTCGAGACTATATCGGAAAAAGAAGTAAAATTAAAAGATAGAATTTCATTCGTGAAATGATCGTATTCGTCAATTAGTACCATTATTTTATGTTTCAGTTTGGGAGTGATTAAAGTAATATAATCGCCCAAAGTATTTGACGGGTAAATATTTTCGCGTATTTCATTAAATTCTTTTTTGGATAGAAATTTGTATTCACTGTTAAATGTGAATAATCCATTTAAAATCACTTTGTTAAAATCCACCAAAATGTTTTCGATGGAGGAAGTGTTAATCCCTGTGAAATCGAAGTTCATTACATAATAACCGTTTCGAGTTTCTGTAGGATTTTTACCGGCGTATAGTTCGCCGAATAACGAATCGAATTCGTCCTTGTATTGAATGCCGTAATAATAATTAAGCGTTGAAATCAACAATGATTTTCCAAAGCGTCGGGGACGTAGAAAAAACAGGAAACTATTTTCGCCCTCCAATTTTTCGATGTAATTCGTTCTATCCACGTAATACAATTTCTTTTGTATTAAACTCCTGAAATCGGAAATGCCGTAAGGCGTCTTTTTTACTGTTTTCATTGTTGTACCGAAACTTTATTTTTCATATTTGAAATATAGTGAATCGCGCGGTTAGGAGAGGGCTTGCCGGTTGGCAAAAAAGGTTATTTTTTGGAGATGTAAAAGTTATTCGCGCGGCAGCACTTTAGAATATAATTGTTGCCGTGGTATCGGAGCTTCCTATTTCCGTGAAAAATAAGAAAACAACAAAATTTAATTATCTTTTTGAAGCGTGAAATTCGCGGAGGCTGAATACGCGGTAAGTTGATATTTAATAGGATTTAGCTGGTCTTCGCCGATTTCTGTTCCTACCGCCTGAATAGTTACAGAAACTGCTGTGCCATCCACAGGAATAGAAAAGGTTCCATTATCATTTGAAGTAAGCAGTGGAGGCACAACAAAACCTGAAAATGTAGCACCATTGCCGCCGCCATAACTCGTGGGTCGTCTGAAGTACGATTGCGCGCGAAACCCCAAATGAAAAAGATCGCTTATTACAGCATTTCGATTTGTTTCAACCGCGTTTGCTCGAAATAAATGAACTCCAAATGCAATTGCAATCCCTACAATAAGAATGGAAAGAACAATTAACAAAAGCTGCTGCTGACCCAAATGACTTTATTCTTTCCTTAAAAGAAAAACCGGGGTCTAAAAACCCCGGTCTAAAAATATTAATTAGTTAACTATCGCTATTGTAGGCTGGGCGGCTGTACTTGAGCAAGTAGCCGTAGCTGTAACAGCCGTTCCGGTAGTATTGCCGTCTTCAGTACCAACTCCTGTGAATACAATCGCTGTAGCAGTTCCTGCTGAAGATATTGTATAGGTACCATTGCCGTTGCTGCCTAGACCTGTTGGTATTGTAAATCCGACAAACGAATTTCCGCCGCCGGCAAGTGAAGTAGGTTTTCTGTAATATTCTTGAGCTTTTGCAGCTAAAGTGTTAAGATCCTGAATAACAGCGTTGCGATTCGCATCTCTGGCACTCGATTGGAATAAGTTAATTCCTACAACCACGGCTATACCAACTATGATAACGCCGAGTACGATTAATAACAATTG